>CAMLOU010000025.1 GCA_946481735.1 uncultured Cellvibrio sp. | reverse complement strand
TTATTGAAACCTGGCCCAAATCGGACAATGATCAGAAGGCCGTTCCATACTGCGGATTTCATAATCAATCCCGGCTTCCACACAACGATCCTGCAAATTATGCGAAGCCAGGATCAAATCGATACGCAAACCCCGGCGTGGGTTATCTTCAAAACCGCGACTGCGGTAATCAAACCAGCTGAACAAACTGTTATCGTCCGGCATTAATTCGCGGAAGGTATCTTTCAAACCCCAACTCATCAATTGCGCCAGCCACTCGCGTTCCTCCGGCAAGAAACTGCATTTGCCGGTGCGCAACCAACGTTTACGATTTTCTTCGCCGATGCCGATATCACAATCCTGGTGCGAGATATTCATATCGCCCATCACCAGTATCTGGTTTTCCGGTTTGTGCGCGCTGTTAAGGTAAGCAAACAAATCTGCATAATACTTTTGTTTGGCGGGGAATTTGATCGGATGGTCGCGGCTTTCGCCCTGGGGGAAATAACCATTCAATACGGTAATTTCGCCACCCAAAGGAGACGCGAAGGTGCCACCGATAAAACGCCGTTGCGCGTCTTCGCCATCTTCAGGAAAGCCTTTAATGACACTTAAAAACGGGTGCTTGGATAACAGGGCGACGCCGTAATGAGTTTTCTGCCCATGAAAGGCCACGTGATAACCCAAGGCTTCGATGTCTGCCAGGGGAAAATCCGGGTCGTTGACTTTGGTTTCTTGCAAGCCGATAAAATCCGGTGCGTATTTATCGACGACGGCTTGTAATTGGTGGGGGCGTGAGCGAATGCTGTTGATATTAAACGAAACGACTTTCATAGTGGTTAAGACTAATCAGTAGGTTAAAAAGTAAAAACCCGGATATTGCTATCCGGGTTCAGGTGGATGCTTATTGGAATTAAAAATTCGCTAGCCGGGTTTTTTCATTCTTCTGTAATTCGAGGATGAAGTCGGCCAATACCTGGCCCGCCTCACTCAGGAAGGGATCGTTAGCCGGGTCAATCTTGTCTGGCTCAGCGCTGGCAATTTCTTCGCTGTCTTCATCAACGGCCGCATCGGTATCTTCAATATCCTCATAAGATGCATAGGGCTCCAGGCCCTTGGCCTTACGCCGACGGTTTTCCATCTCCAGTACCCGTTGTTCCATTTGCTTTTGTTCCAGCTCACGGGTTGCCTTGCGTAATGAAACACTCTTTTTCTCTTTATTTTCTTCTGCCATGGCCATTTGTTCGCGCAGGAACACGAAGTCAGGATCAGTTTTGATACGGGCATTGTGGCGTTGGTTAATTGCTGGCAGCAGTGCCGGAATATCAAAATACTTATCGTGCTTCACTGCGTGGATGCGGTCCCAAGGCAGGGCGTTATCGTAACTGCTTTCGCCCACTTCTTCGGTGTCGATCAGGGTCGGTAATTCAATATCCGGCACCACGCCACGATGTTGGGTGCTATCACCGGAAATCCGGTAAAACTTCGACTCAGTAATCTTTAAATCGCCATGCTTCAGCGGCAACATGGATTGCACAGTGCCTTTACCAAAGGATTGGGTGCCGATGATAATGCCGCGGCTGTAATCCTGGATGGCACCGGCAAAAATTTCTGATGCAGACGCACTGAGACGATCCACAAGAATCACTACGGGGCCGCGGTACACCGCCGGTGAATAGGAGCGATAGCTGCGCGAGATGACTTCATTGCTTTGGCGAATCTGAACCACGGGGCCCGGATCAACAAACAGGTCAGTTAATGCGGCAGCTTCCTGCAAGGAGCCGCCACCATTTTCACGCAAGTCTATGATGACACCGTCAACATTTTCTTCGCTGAGCTCCCCCAACAAATTGAATACGTCGCGGGTGGTGCTTTTATAGTTCGGGTCGCGATTACGATAGGCTTCAAAATCCATATAGAAAGTAGGAACCTTGATAACACCTACCTTAAAGATGTGCTCGCCTTCACCGACATTGAAGATGTGTTTCTTCGCCGCCTGTTCTTCCAATTTGACTTTTTCGCGTTTGATACTGATGACTTTACTGTTGCCGGGATTCGCTTTGGCCGGCAGGACTTCAAGACGCACGATGGTATCTTTTTTACCGCGAATCAGATCGACCACTTCATCAAGACGCCAGCCCACCACATCGACCATTTCGCCTTCGGTACCCTGGCCGATCGCAATGATACGGTCTGCCGGTTTTAATTCACCTTGCTTGGCTGCCGGCCCTGCTGGAACCAGACGCATGACTTTGGTGTATTCATCTTCACTTTGCAGCACGGCACCGATGCCTTCCAATGAAAGCGCCATATTGATATTGAAGTTTTCTGCATTGCGTGGTGACAGATAATTGGTGTGCGGATCGTACAGCATGGTCAGCGAGTTCATCATCACGCTGAAGACTTCTTCGGAATCCTGTTGCTTGACCCGGCGCAATTGATTTTTAAAACGTTTCTCCAGCGTCGTTTTGCTCTCTTCAATCGTTTTGCCAGTGAGCATCAGGTTAAGCAGGTTAAACTTGATGCGCTTCTGCCACAGTGCATCGGCTTCTTTCTGGTTGGCCGGCCATTGGGCGTTTTCCCAATCGGTAGAGATGGATTCTTCGACATCAAAGTTATATTTCACTTTGTCGTCAGCTAACTGGGCGAGTATGGCCTCAAGGCGTTTTTCTACCCGCTCGTTATAACGATTAAAGATGGCGAAGCCCTGGCTGAGGTCGCCTTTCTTCAAATAATCGTCAAACTTCTTGCGGTGTTTTTCAAACTCATCAATATCAGTTTGCAGGAAATAATTCTTGGCGGGGTCGAGTGCTGCTAAATAATCATCGAGAAAGCGCACCGACAATGCATCATTTAATTCCTGGTCGCGGTAATGTTTTTTTTGTAGTTGCGTGACAATTTCAACCGCTGCTTTTTCCTGTTCGGGCGTTTGTTTCAAGGCCGGCAAGGCCAGGGTGCTTGCGCCATAGGTTGCTAAAAACAGGGAGAACAGAAAGGGTTTAACAATATTTCTTGTAAAAGCGGTGTACATAGACAGGGTCTCATGGTTGGGCATGCCGGGTAGCGCCGGTGAATGTTCACCCAGGCTGTATCCCACAATACAATCATTCACTTCTTGATGGGCACGTGTCTGAACAGCGAATGCCTTCGTAAAACAGTCCTTACTATAGCTCAGTTGGCATTATGCAGGCCAGCAATAGGGGGAACTGGCTGATATTTGCACAGCCGATTTGTTCACAATTATGGCCCGCCGATACCGACTGTAATAATTCCAGGTAACAGGTTATACGGAAACTCGCGAAGTGATGATCAGCTTGGCCAATAGACCGCCTTGAATTTCATAAATTCACTGCCCTGGCCGAAGCAGGATGATTTCTCTCGTTAGCTAACATTTTTTTACTCAAGCACCGCTCACTCGACAGGCGCTGATTTCCGGCGCAGGTGCGGGCTGTGTTGCAGCATGGAGAAATAACTGTCCACCATAGTCTCAGCTGTATTTTCAAGGTCGAAACTGCCGGGCAGGAATAACCAGTGGCTGATAAGCCCCATGACCAGGCCCAGTTTGGCAATGGCTGCCTGTTGAACATCAAGGTCTGGTGGTAACTGCTTGAGGACTATTGCTTTTTGCAGGCACTGCTCGGTGTGGTGCAGGTATTCAATACAAGCTGCTTGCCGGCGCAGTTCTACTTGCCGTGTCTCCTCGTTGAGTTCGCATTTATGGAGCAGGATAGTGAGGACCCGCCGCCTTCTGGGGTTGCGCGCGCTTTCTTTCAGCACCTGGACGAAAAAGTCCCGCAGTTTGCCCAATGGGTCTTTTTCATTGGGGTCGCTGCAGGCTTCCGACAGCGTTTCCAGTGGCAGGCGAATCCGATCAGCCATGGCTTCGAAGAGGTCGCCCTTGTTTTTGAAGTGCCAGTAAATAGCGCCGCGGGTCATGTTGGCTGCTTCTGCCACGTCCATCAGGCTGGTATGGGAGAAGCCTTTCTCAAAGAACACCTTTTCCGCCGCGTCCAGTAACTGGCTGCGGGTTTCCAATGCATTTTCTTTGGTTTTGCGTGCCATAAGCATCTTGTCCCGGTTAATTTAACATTCAGTCGTGAATGTATGTGGGTGGAGAATTTGTACAAAAAGGCACGGGCCTGTCAAGCCGTTTTTGAAAACCTTCATTTGTAGGTTAATTTTTGCAAAGAAAAGGTGGTTTTGAACGCTTTTTTGTTTTTGGCGGTTGAAACTGAATGGTCATTCAGTTTTAATCAGAAACATACACGTTTGTATGTTTTCCGCTTTTTTCAAGCCCCACATTTCTCACGGATCATGTTTGGAGAGGTTCACCATGTTGTTACGCAGCAGAAACCTGACGCTTTTGGCTTTAGGACTTCTAGGGTTATTTTTGTCCGCGTGTGACTCGCAAGAGTCTGCTAACGCCGGGGCTGGCCAAGGGCCTGTTGAAGTTGGGGTAGTGACCATTGCGACGGCAGATGTTCCGCTCGTAGCCGACTTGCCGGGTCGGACAACTGCGTTTCGACGGGCAGAAGTTCGTCCGCAGGTGACGGGCATTATCCAGAAACGTTTATTTGAGGAAGGGTCTGAAATTAAAGCCGGTACGCAGCTATATCAGATTGATGACGCGACTTACCGCGCAGCCCACGCCACAGCCAAAGCTGAATTGGCGCGTGCAGAGGCCAACCTGCTGGCCGCTGAAGCCCGTGAAAAACGTTACAAAGACCTGGTGGCTGTCAAGGCGATCAGCCAACAGGACTACGACGATGCACTGGCCAGCCTCGGCCAGGCCCGCGCTAACCTCGCCGCCGGTAAGGCGGCGGTGGAAACGGCCACTATCAACCTGAAGTACACCAGAGTGATGGCCCCTATCAGCGGCATCATCGGCAAGTCTTCCGTGACCGAAGGTGCCTTGGTGACCGCCGGCCAGGCGGATGTATTAGCCACAATCCAGCAACTCGATCCCATTTATGTGGATGTCTCCCAATCCGTTGACGATTTATTGGCCCTGCGCCGCCAGATGATCAAAGGCAACGTGGCCAGTGTTGACGAGGCGAAAGTTCGCCTGGTGCTGGAGAACGGCTCGGTGTACGAGCACGAAGGTGTGTTGCAGTTTTCGGAGGTCGGCGTTAACGAAACCACCGGCACCGTGACGTTGCGTGCCTTGTTCCCGAATCCGGATCGCCTGCTGTTACCCGGTATGTTTGTACGTACCGAATTGCAGGAAGGTGTGCGCAATAATGCCATCCTCGTATCCCAGCGCGGTGTCACGCGCGATCGTTCCGGTAATGCCACGGCGCTGGTCGTGGGCAAGGACGGCACCGTTGAAATGCGCCAGTTGAAGACCGTCCGTACGGTGGGCGATCAATGGCTGGTTGAAGAAGGTCTGGCGGTCGGTGACCAGGTGATTGTGGAAGGTTTGCAAAAAGTACGTCCGGGTGCGCAGGTTAAAGCTGTTCCCGCACAGATCGCTGCCAACAAGACCGAGGAGTAACGCAGTATGGCGAAGTTTTTTATTGATCGCCCGGTCTTTGCCTGGGTTATCTCGATCATCATCATGCTGGCCGGTACGCTTTCTATTGTGAAGCTGCCTGTGGCCCAGTATCCCGACATCGCACCGCCGTCGGTTAGTATCCGCGCCACCTATCCGGGTGCTTCTGCGCAAACTGTGCAGGATACGGTGATTCAAATTATCGAGCAGGGTTTGACCGGTATCGATAATGTGCAGTACATGTCATCGACCAGTGAGTCCAGCGGGACCGGTGAGGTCACCATTACCTTCCTGGCTGGCACTGATCCGGATATTGCACAGGTACAGGTACAGAACAAATTACAGACGGTGATGCCGCTGCTGCCGCAGGAAGTTCAGCAGCAGGGGGTACGGGTCACCAAGTCATCGGCAGGCTTCCTGATGGTAATCGGCTTTGTATCCGCTGATGGCAGCATGGATAAATACGACATTGCTGATTATGTCGCCGCTAACGTCCAGGACCAGTTAAGCCGTGTCAACGGTGTAGGGCAAATTACGCTGTTTGGTTCCCAATACGCGATGCGTATCTGGTTGGATGCGAACAAACTCGCTACCTATGGCCTGATCACCAGTGATATCACCGGTGCTATCCAGGCGCAGAATGCTCAGATTGCTGCAGGTGAGTTGGGTGGAGCTCCGGCAGTTCCAGGCCAGGAAATCAATTCCAGTATCGTGGTGCAAACACGTCTTTCGACGCCGGAAGAATTCGGCAACATCCTGTTGCGCGTCAATCAGGATGGTTCGCAGATACGCCTCAAAGATGTCGCGCGAGTCGAGCTGGGTGGTGAAAACTATTCATTTGAAACGGAATACAACGGACAGCCTGCCGCCGGTATGGCCATCACGCTGGCCTCGGGCGCTAACGCATTGGATACCGCTAATGCGGTGCGTGAGCGTATCGGTGAATTATCAGAGTTTTTCCCGCCTAATCTGGAAATTGTTTATCCCTACGACACAACACCTTTTGTGAAGCTGTCGATCAATGCGGTCGTGCAGACATTGATCGAAGCGATCATCCTGGTGTTCTTCGTGATGTATCTCTTTTTGCAGAATTTCCGTGCGACCTTGATCCCTACCATTGCGGTACCGGTGGTATTGCTGGGGACCTTTGCGGTGTTATCGGCGTTCGGTTTTTCGATTAACACGCTCACCATGTTCGCGATGGTACTTGCCATCGGCTTGCTGGTGGACGATGCCATTGTGGTGGTGGAAAACGTTGAACGGGTGATGGCTGAAGACGGGCTGTCGCCTCGCGAAGCGACGCGAAAATCCATGGAACAAATCACCGGCGCATTGATTGGTATTGCGTTGGTGTTGTCGGCCGTATTTGTTCCCATGGCATTTTTTGGTGGATCGACCGGGGTTATTTATCGGCAATTCTCCATCACTATCGTGTCGGCCATGGTGCTTTCGGTGATCGTTGCTTTGACCCTGACTCCCGCCCTCTGCGCGTCCATGTTGAAACCGGTCAGTCATGATCACTATGAAAAAGGCGGCTTCTTCGGTTGGTTTAATCGTAACTTCAATCGCGCGACCAATAAATACCAATCCGGTGTACGCAGTATGATCGGCCGGACCGGGCGTTACATGCTTGTCTACGGTGTGATCGTGTTGTTGCTGGGCTTTTTATTCACCCGCTTGCCTACCTCATTCTTACCGGATGAAGACCAGGGCATTATGTTTACCCAGATGACGCTGCCGGTAGGCGCAACCAAAGAACGCTCAATGGGTGTGATGGATCAAATCGAAAATCATTACCTTGAAAATGAAAAAGACACTGTGCGTTCTGTGTTTTCAGTGATCGGTTTCAGCTTCAGTGGCCGTGGCCAGAACAACGGCATTGCGTTCGTGGGCATGAAAGATTGGAGCGAGCGCGAAGAAGAAGGCCAGGATGTGCAGAGCATTGCCGGTCGGGCCATGGGTGCATTTTCACAAATCAAGGATGCAATGGTTTTCCCGTTTGTTCCGCCGGCGATTACGCAATTAGGCACGTCATCCGGCTTCAATTTGCAGCTGCAGGACCTGGGTGGGTTAGGGCACGACGCACTCATGGAGGCGCGCAATCAATTCCTCGGTTTGGCTGCGCAGGATCCACGCCTGGTGGGTGTGCGTCCCAATGGCCAGGAAGATAATCCGCAATACAAACTGGACGTGAATCAGGAAAAAGCAGCTGCCCTGGGTGTATCGATTGCGGACGTCAATAATATCTTCACCACTGCCTGGGCGCCGAGCTACGTCAATGACTTTATTGATAAAGGCCGGGTCAAGCGCGTGTATGTGCAGGGTGATGCGCGCTTCCGCATGGTGCCGGAGGATGTGGGTAACTGGTATGTACGCAATAACCAGGGTGAGATGGTGCCTTTATCTGCGTTTACGTCGGGGCGCTGGATCTACGGTTCGCCGCGTCTGGAGCGTTATAACGGCGTGCCGTCCCTGAATATTCTGGGGCAGGGCGCTCCGGGTGTGAGTTCCGGTGATGCAATGCTGGCTGTCGAAGAGATCATGGAAAAGCTGCCGCAAGGTATCGGTTATCAGTGGACGGGAATGTCCTTGCAGGAGCGTGAATCTGGCAACCAGGCGCCGCTGTTGTATGCGCTGTCCATTTTAGTGGTGTTCCTCTGTCTGGCGGCGTTGTATGAGAGCTGGTCGGTGCCCTTTGCGGTGATGCTGGTGGTTCCGCTCGGTGTTCTGGGCGCGGTGTTATTTGCGATGACGCGTGGCTTGTCCAACGACGTTTATTTCCAGGTGGGCTTGTTAACCACCATCGGTCTCGCTTCCAAGAACGCGATTCTGATTGTGGAATTTGCCAAATCGCTTTACGAAGACGGAATGGATTTGATCAAGGCAACGATGGAAGCGGTGCGTATGCGTTTACGTCCGATCATCATGACATCCATGGCCTTTATGCTCGGCGTTACACCGTTGGTGATCAGTACCGGTGCCGGCTCCGGCAGCCAGAATGCTATTGGTACCGGCGTCTTCGGCGGCATGTTATCCGGCACTGTCCTGGCCATCTTCTTCGTGCCTGTATTCTTCGTTGTGGTATTCCGTTTGTCGCACCGCTGGTTCGGCAAAACCGACGCAACAGCGGCGCCCGCGGATAAAGATTCAGGAGCGCAAGTATGATGCAACGCGTGTTGATATCCCTGATGTGTGCGGGCAGTTTGCTCGCACTGGGCGCCTGTACTATGGCGCCGCAGTATGAGCGCCCGACTACCCCGGTAACAATAAATGAGACAGGACAGGCCGACGTGATAGCGGCTGACATCGGCTGGCGGGATTTTTATCGCAACCAGCAATTGCAGACATTGATTGAGCAGGCGCTGGAAAATAATCGCGATCTGCGCGTAGCGACCTTGACCGTTGAACAAGTGCGCGCGCAGTACCGTATCCAGCGCGCCCAGTTATTGCCGACGTTAAATCTCACCGGCAGCGGCACACGGCAACGTGTGTCGGAGGCGCTATCTGAAACTGGCGAAAGCTATATTGCCGAACAATACAGCGCGGGTGTGGGCATTGCAGCCTACGAACTCGATTTGTTTGGTCGTGTGCAAAGTTTAAAAAATGCAGCGCTGGAAGAATATCTCGCCACCGCCGAAGCCCGTAAAAGTGCACAGCTGAGTCTGGTGGCGGAAGTGGCCGATGCGTATTTCACCTGGGTTGCCAATACGGAACTGCTGTCGTTGACAGAAAGCACCTTAAAGGCGCGCCAGGACTCATACGCTATGGTGCAGCGTCGTTATGATTCCGGCCTCGCATCAGAGCTGGATTTAAGCCAGGCTGCCACGGCATTGCACACGGCGCGGGTGGATGCAGCGCTTTACCAACGGCAACTTGCGACGAGTTTTACTGCGCTGGAAGTGTTGGTGGGTACGCCGCTTGATGCCAGTAATGTGCAGGCGCTCTGGAATGATGAAGCCATGCTGGCCGAGTTACCCGAGATGGTAACCTCCGAGGTGTTGTTGCAGCGTCCTGACATCTTGCAAGCGGAATACCGTTTGCGCGCTGCTAACGCGAATATCGGCGCTGCGCGCGCCGCCTTTTTCCCACGCATTTCCTTGACGGGAACCTACGGTAATGCCAGCCCGGCGTTGGATAATTTATTCGATAGTGGAACCCGTGCCTGGAGTTTCTCACCGCAAGTTACCTTGCCGATCTTCGCCTGGGGAGCCAACGCGGCTAACCTGGATGTGGCGCAGTTGCAAAAGGATGTGAATATCGCCGTCTACGAAAAAACCATTCAGACCGCGTTCAAGGAAGTGCGCGACAGCTTGCAATCTCAATCAACCCTGGAGGCTCAACTCGAAGCCCAACAGGATCTGGTGATGGCAGCGGCGCGCAGTTTTGAACTGGCGGAATTGCGCTACGAGCGTGGAGTGGATTCCTACCTTGAAGTATTGGATTCCCAACGCAGCCTGAATACGGCCCAGCAAGCTCTGATCAATATGCGCCTGGCTAAGTCGCGCAATCAGCTAACGTTATACAAGGCATTGGGCGGTGGGCTGCGCGAGGCTTCAGTCGAGTCGCAAACCCCGCAGGTCAGTTTTATCCCTTGATACCTTCCTTTGAGGTCCGATAGCCATGCCCGCCGTGTCAGGCGGGCATGGCAAATCACGTATTTTCCCTGTCACCAATTATGTCTTTTGCCAAGGCTCGACTACTATCTGAATGAAGATTCATTCACAGCAAAAGTGGTCACCATGAGTTTGAGTACATCGGATTTTCTATGAATAAACGCGAAGCTATTTTGCAAGCCACACTGCACTTGCTTGCCCACAAGGGTTTTCACGGCTTTTCCATTAAACAGGTAGCCGATCAGGCGGGCGTGGCGGCGGGAACGGTTTACCTTTACTTTAATGATCGCGAAGATCTTATCCTGCAACTGGATGCGCAGATTATGGAGCAGGTCGCCCAGTATATTTTTGCGAACCACAATCCCCGTCAGCCCTTGTTTGATCAATTTCAACAGTTGTGCCTGAGCTTTTGGCACTTCTTTAAACAAAATCCGGAAATCCTGTTGAGCAAAAACCAATTTGATCACTTGCCTCCGGATGTATTGCGTAATCGCCACGCAGATGCCAAAACAATCTTCTATCCTTTAGTGAGCTTCTTTGAAAGTGGGCGAGACAGTGGTGCGTTAAAAAGCCTTCCCAATGAGGTTTTATTTTCGCTTGCCTTTGAACATTTTTTTGCTTTGGCACGTAATGCCATGATCGGCCTCCTGAATGTTGATGATGAGATGCTCAAAAGCATCATCCTGGCCAGTTGGGACGCGATAACAACAGTGAAATCCTGAGGGGAACCATCATGAAGAAATGGATGTTGTGGATGTTGGTCGGCGCCACTGTGATCTTTGGCAGTGTGTTCGGATTTTACGCGTTCAAACAAGTCATGATCGGTAAGTATTTTGCCTCCTTGCCGGTTCCCACCGTGCCCGTTACGGCTGTGGAAGTCAGGGCGAGTGACTGGACGCCGACGATTGACGGCATAGGTTTTATCGAGCCGGATCGCGGGGTTACGCTCAGTGCCTCGCTTGCTGGCCTGGTGAGTAATGTCTTATTTGAATCGGGTCAGACGGTTAACGAAGGCGACCTGCTGGTGCAACTGGACGCGGATAAAGAACGCGCTGATCTACAAAGTGCCCAGAGTCGCCTGGCCTCGGTAAAAAGCGAGCGTGATCGCCTTGTGCAGCTTGCGCAAAAATCCATGGCGTCGCGCAGCCAGGCTGACCAAGCCGAGGCTACTTACGATGCGTTGCTGGCGGACATTGATAGTCTCAAGGCGACCATTGCACGGCGGGAAATCCGTGCCCCGTTCAGCGGTATTACCGGCATTCGCCAGGTTAATCTCGGCCAGTATCTCCAGCCCGGTGCCGAAGTGGTGCGCCTGGAAAATATTGATGTAATGCGCATTCGTTTTATTGTGGCGGAGCAGGATTATCCGCGTATCCAGTCGGGCATGCCCATCAGTCTGGATATATCGGCCTTTCCCGGACGACAGTTTGAAGGCACCATCACCGCCATTGAGCCAGCGGTGGATTACAAATCCGGTGTGGTACAAGTGCAGGCTACCATTCCGAATACCGATCAATTATTGCGCGCGGGCATGTACGCCAAAGTCAAAATCTTTCAACCGACGCTCAGCAATCAGATCGTTATCCCACAAAGCGCCATTACCTTCACGCTCTACGGCGAAACGGTGTATGTGATTGAAACCGTTACGCCGGAAGAGGGCGGTGAAGCATACGACGCAGTGCGCCTGGCGACAGTCGTGGTCGATGAGCGCAGTGGCAGTGATGCGTTGATTACCGACGGATTATCGATTGGTGATCAGGTTGTAACGTCAGGCCAGTTAAAACTCTCCAACGGTGCGCGCGTCAGTATTGTGCAAGACGATACGCTGGCACCCCGCGAACAATTACCGCGGCGTTAAGGCCAGGAGGTCGACATGCGTTTTACGGATATATTTATTCGCCGCCCGGTGCTGGCGGTGACGGTGAGTTTGTTGATCCTGTTGCTGGGTACCCAGGCGTTGTTCAAGATGCAGGTGCGGCAATACCCGGAGCTGACCAACACGGTCATTACCGTGACCACGGCATACTATGGCGCGAGCGCCGATCTGATCCAGGGCTTTGTGACGCAACCGCTGCAACAAGCGGTGGCGGAAGTGGAAAATATCAACTTTGTGCAATCGCAAAGTATGCAGGGCGTCAGTACCGTCACCGTGCATATGCAGCTGGATTCAGACCCGGACGCCGCGCTCGCCGCCACACTCGCTAAAGTAAACAGTGTGCGCGCTACCTTGCCGGCCGATGTGCAAGATCCGGTGATTACCCGCAGCACCGGATCAACCACCTCTATTGTTTACCTGTCGTTTTCCAGTGACAAACTCAACGCCAGTCAAATTACCGATTACCTCAATCGTGTGGTCCAACCACAGCTGGTCACCATTCCCGGTGTGGCCAAAGCCAATTTAATGGGTGGCAGTGCCTTTGCGATGCGCATCTGGCTCGACCCGCAACGCATGTCAGCGCTGAACCTCAGTGCGCGGGAAGTGCTGGGCGCGCTGCGCGCCAATAATTACCAGGCGGCACCGGGTGAAATAAAAAGCGACTGGTTTTTATATAGCGTTGATGTGCAGACCAGCCTCACCAGTGTGGAAGAATTTTCCAGTTTGATAGTAGCCACCCGGGACAATGGCGTGGTGCGCTTGCGTGATATCGCTACCGTAGAAATGGCCGCAGGACGAGTGTCATTAAGTGCGACGGCGGATGGAAAAGAAGCGGTGCTCATCGGCATCGATCCCACTCCCAAAGGCAATCCGCTCGATATTGCTCACGCGGTCCGCGAAAAGCTGCCGGAATTACAACGCAATATGCCCGATACCATTGAAATGAAGTTGCTCTATGACGCAACACTCGTGATCGAAGAATCTATCTATGAAGTGGTAAAGACAATCGCAGAAGCCGTCATCATCGTGGTGGTGGTGATCTTCCTGTTTATGGGTTCATTGCGTGCAGTACTGATTCCGGTGGTTACCATTCCCTTGTCACTGGTTGGCGTTGCGATGTTGATGCAACTCATGGGTTTTTCGATCAACCTGCTTACCTTGTTGGCGATGGTCCTGGCTATTGGCCTGGTGGTCGATGATGCGATTGTGGTGGTGGAAAATGTTGACCGCTATCTAAAGATGGGAGAAACACCGTTTCGCGCAGCGATCATCGGCACGCGCGAAATTGCGGTGCCGGTTATCACTATGACAATCACGCTCGCGGCGGTATATGCACCTATCGCGTTGCTTGACGGTTTAACCGGCGCCCTGTTACGGGAATTTGCGTTAACCCTGGCTGGAGCGGTTTTTATCTCCGGTATTGTGGCGCTCACCTTATCGCCGATGATGAGCTCAAAGTTATTGCGGCACACTAACCAGGACAATAATTTTGAAGCGAAGGTGCACCGGGTTCTGGATAAACTCGATCAAAAATATTCAGGCATGTTGGACGCCGTGTTGGCCAAGCGCCCGGTGTTCGTCGTATTTGCCTTGATTGTGCTGGGTAGCTTGCCGTTTTTATTCAACATCATCACCAATGAATTGGCGCCGGCGGAAGATAATGGTGTTGTGTTCGTGATGGCTACAGCACCGGATAATGCCAACCTGGACTACATCGAAACGCACATGGCCAAAGCCAGTGCCATGGCGACCAAAGAACCGGAAGTGGTCACCGCGTTGACCATTTCCGGCGTGCCAGCCTCTAACCAGGGGTTGGCCATTGCGCCCATGGTGCCCTGGAGTCAGCGCGAAGCGAGCGATCAGGATTTATTAAAACGTCTATCGCCACCGATACAAAGTATGCCGGGTGTTTCTGCAACGCCCTTTGCCTTGCCACCATTGCCAGGCGCGTCGAGTGGATTGCCGGTGCAATTTGTTATCACCAGTCCCGGGGATTATCCAACGCTGTATGCGGTTGCACAGGAAGTACAGGCGGCAGCTAAAGCCAGTGGCCTGTTTATTTTTAGTATGCTCGATCTGAATTTCAGTGCGGCCAATATCAATGTCAGTGTCAATCGCGAAAAAGCCGGTGCCTACGGCGTCACCATGGAAGAAATCGGTTCAACCCTGGCACTGTTGATGGGTGATGGTTATGTCAATCGCATCAATATTGAAAGTCGCAGCTACGAGGTGATTCCCCAGGTTGAGCGTATCGACCGCCTGACCCCGGAATCGATAGGCGAATACCATGTCATGTCGGCAACCGGTACGCCGGTGCCGTTAAAAAATCTGATTGATTTCGATCTCACCGGCAAACCGCGCAGTTTGCCGCAATACAACCAGGTGAATGCAGTGACCATGAGTGCGGTGCTATTTCCCGGCACCGGCATGGGTGAGGCGGTAGCCTTTTTGCAAGCGCAGGCTGAAAAATCCTTACCCAAAGGGTTCAGCTATGATTTTCTCGGCGAGTCACGCCAATACGTCGAAGAAGGTTCTGCGCTGTATATGACCTTCCTGCTCGCCTTGCTGATTATTTATCTGGTGCTTGCGGCGCAATTCGAAAGTCTGCGCGATCCCTTGGTGATTCTGGTGTCGGTGCCTATGGCAGTGTGCGGCGCCCTGTTGATGCTGGGCTTCGGATTGGCGAGTATGAATATTTATACGCAAGTGGGTTTGATTACCCTGGTGGGTTTGATCAGTAAACACGGCATCCTGATGTGCGAAGTGGCCAAAGAACAGCAACTGCATCAT
The DNA here is from genome assembly GCA_946481735.1 of uncultured Cellvibrio sp. Next base: position 23,322 of record CAMLOU010000025.1, on the reverse strand, counting down.
GGCCTTGATCGTTTCGAGGCGATCCGTCTCGCTGCGCGGATTCGCTTGCGCCCGATTCTGATGACCACAGCGGCCATGGTGGCCGGCCTGATTCCTTTATTGTTAGCGACCGGCGCTGGTGCCATGAGTCGTTACAGTATTGGCCTGGTATTGGTGGCGGGGTTGTCGATAGGGACTTTATTCACCTTGTTTGTGTTGCCGGTGGTGTATACCTTTTTGGCTTCCAGCCACAAACCTCTGCAAGTGTTTGACGAAAACGCGCCGCATACCGAATCGCATTAATCATACGATGTGCACCGGCCATGCCGGTGCCATCAGGTTTTTTTCCCGGCTTCAATTTTTTGCAAAACCCGCCGGTAAATCGCTTCGGTGTCCACATCATTTTTTTCTTGCTGAACGGTGGTTTTTACCAGGTGGCGGGTCAGACGCAGGTGCCGCATAAAACGGCGGCAATGGCTGCACATCATCAGGTGCAAACGCATTTGCCAACGCAGATTGGTATTGGTTTGGTTATCCAGATAATCACTGGCACGGTTGGCTACGTCTTTACAACTTAGCATTGGCCCGTCTCCTGGTAACGATCAATCGCCTGCATCAGGCTCAGGCGTGCACGGTGTATCAATACCCGAATATTCGCGCTGCTCACTTGTAGAATATGACACATATCATCAAACGTTTGTTGCTCTATATCGCGTAAGATAAAGGCTGCTTTCTGCATGGGCGGCAAAAGATCAAGTGCGTTGGTAATACAGATTTGCAATTGTTGCTCTTCCATCAATGCTTCCGGTGATTCCTGGCTCCAGTGCGCCGGTGCGTGACGCCAATGACCGTCAGGTCTGAAATTGGCTGCATCCAGATAACTGTCCAGATAACTCCCTGGCGTATCGCCATCCAACATCTCCAGCGACACCATGCGTGATTCCCGTCGCAATCGTGCTTTGGCTTCGTTGCTGACGATAGTGAGTATCCAGGTCTTCAAGGATGATCGACGTTCAAAGCGGGGCAGGGCGGTATATATCGAAGCCCAGGCGTCCTGCACTACATCCTCGGCAAAGACATCACCGACAATGGCACGGGCAATCGTCAGCATCAAACGCTGATAGCTGCTGATTAGTTCACGGAACGCCTGCTCATCGCGCCGGAGCAGGCGCTCAATCAACGGGATATCATCCGGCACCTTGGGTGAGACGTTGTCAGTTATCGAAAGATGCATTGAAAGGGCTGCACACTGCTGATCATCGTGCTCCAAGGTTAGCATCAATTCTCTGGTTCCGCGTTCGTCTTATGGGGTAATCAATCACCGTTAATCAGCCGTATTTGCAGTGTGTCTTGCGTTCTTGCGACGCAACCAATACATCAACCAATAATCCAGACTGACATAGCGCCCGCCACCCAAAAACAGCAGGGCCAGCAACATACTCAGGTAGATGGCCGCAAATTCGATACCGTTATTGAGAATGACGAACTTGCCGCTGGATGTTAGCCAGGTGTAATTACCGTGTTCGCGCAGGATGTCGCGGGCGCGCTCCAATTTTTCGCTGGAGGCGATAACAGATTCTGTAGCGAAAGGTGCTTGTGGATCTGCAATAGCTTGCCATCCCTGCTCCCAATGCACACTGGCGATGGCGACCAACATGGTAATAATCAGTGGCAGTGTGATCAGTCGGGTAAAGAGGCCCAAGGTTAACAGTGCTGCACCGATCAGCTCGGTGGCGGTGGCCAGTAACGCCAGCAGCCACGGCAGCGGTAATCCCAATCCCCAGTCTGGATTGCCAAACCACTCAACGGTACTGTTGAAATGAAGGAGCTTCTGCATACCCGCCATCCAGAAAACCGGTACCAGGATAAAGCGCAATGCCAAGGTGGCCAGGCCATCGATATGTCGCAGTTTTTGCAGGTATTGCTCAAACAGGTGTTGTGTTTGCAGCAAGCGGGTCTGGGGCATGGCAATTTATCCTTGGTGTGGTGTTGCGATACAGATGCGCAGTCGCCGCTTTTGTTACAGGCGCAGTCCATTTCACGTTATTGCTTTCGCATATCCCAAAAAAGCCTGGTCCAAAAAAGTCTGGTATGGGGGCGCCCGCTTTTATATACTCCCGCCTCTTATATTTCAGCTTCCTTCGATAGGAAGGCATTTCCCTGCATTAATTAACTCAAGTGGCCTTTGGTAGGGGTCACCACTGAAAAGGATCGATCATGCCTGTTATTACACTTCCCGATGGCTCCAAGCGCCAGTTTGATAAACCCGTCTCTGTCTATGATGTTGCTGCTGATATTGGTCCCGGTTTGGCCAAGGCCACCATTGCAGGCCGCGTGAATGGCGAGCGTGTCGATGCGCACGACCTGATCACTGACGACGCTGAATTGGTGATCTTTACGGCGAAAGACGAAGATGGTCTGGAGATTATTCGTCACTCCTGCGCTCACTTGCTCGGCCATGCCATCAAACAGATGTGGCCCGATGTGAAGATGGCTATCGGCCCGACCATCGAAAATGGCTTTTATTACGATGTCGACCTCGACCATATGTTGACGGATGAGGACATCGCAGCCCTTGAACAGCGGATGCTGGAGCTGGCGAAAACAGAATACGATGTCGTGAAAAAGAAAGTGTCCTGGCAAGAGGCACACGATACGTTTGCTGCGCGCGGCGAACCCTACAAACTTGAAATCCTCGAACGCGATATTCCCCGTGATGCCACACCGGGTTTGTATCACCACGAAGAATACATCGACATGTGTCGTGGTCCGCATGTGCCGAATATGCGTTTTTGTGCGCACTTTAAATTAATGCGCGTGTCCGGTGCCTATTGGCGCGGCGATTCCAACAACAAGATGTTGCAACGTATCTACGGCACGGCCTTTGCGGATAAAAAGCAATTAGCGGCGCATCTGCAAATGCTGGAAGAGGCGGTCAAGCGCGACCACCGCAAGCTCGGCAAGAAATTCAATTTCTTCCATTTACAGGAAGAAGCGCCGGGCATGGTGTTCTGGCACCCGCGCGGCTGGACCATCTATTCCACGCTCGAATCCTATATGCGCGATGTGCAACGCAACAATGGTTATAGCGAGATCAAGACTCCGCAAGTGGTGGACCGCACATTGTGGGAGCGTTCAGGTCACTGGGATAAATTCCGGGCGAATATGTTCACGGTCGCATCGGAAGATCGGGATTTTGCCGTGAAGCCGATGAATTGCCCGTGTCATATCCAGGTATTCAACCAAGGGTTGAAGAGCTACCGCGAGCTGCCTTTGCGCCTGGCCGAGTTTGGCTCCTGTCACCGCAATGAAGCGTCAGGAACCTTGCAGGGTTTGATGCGTGTGCGCGCCTTCGTGCAGGATGATGCGCACATCTTTTGTACCGAAGCGCAGATCCAGGACGAGGTTTCAACCTTTACTGATTTGCTTTATCAGGTTTATGCGGACTTTGGTTTCAGTGATGTCATTATCCGCATCTCTACTCGCCCCGAGCAGCGTGTCGGTAGTGATGAAGTCTGGGATAAGGCCGAAAAAGCCCTGATGGATGCCTTGCAGAGTAAGGGATTGCCCTATGAACTTTTACCGGGCGAGGGTGCCTTCTACGGTCCGAAGATTGAATTCTCCCTGAAAGATTGCATTGGCCGGGTATGGCAGTGCGGTACTATTCAGGTGGATTTCTCCATGCCCGGCCGTCTGGATGCGCAATATGTGGCGGAAGATGGCTCGCGCCAGGTGCCGGTTATGCTGCATCGGGCGATCCTTGGTTCCTTTGAGCGTTTCATCGGTATCCTGATCGAACATTACGAAGGCTCTTTCCCGGCCTGGCTGGCGCCGGAGCAGGCGGTGGTTCTCAATATCACCGACAATCAAGCGGAATATGTCGGCAAAGTGGAAAAAACCTTGCGTGATAAGGGCTTCCGTGTCATTTCGGACTTGAGAAACGAGAAGATCGGCTTTAAAATCCGCGAGCACACGATTCAGCGGGTCCCCTACCTGCTCGTCATTGGCGACAAAGAGGTTGAAAATCAATCTGTTGCGGTTCGCACAAGGGACGGAAATGATTTGGGTGTAATGAGCCTGGAAGCCTTTATTGACCTGCTGGCTGCTGATGTAGCGCGCCGGGGACGTATTTCTTCCTGACTTGTTTCTATTAATGAACTGGAGATAAAACTATCAAACGAGATAACGCTACCGCGAATAAAGGTAATTCCAAAAAGGCGCGGATCAACGATCAAATCGAAGCAAAAGAAGTTCGCTTAATCGATGCAAGTGGTGAGCAGGTTGGCATTGTTCCCTTGTCTGACGCTCTGGCGCGAGCCCAGGCGGCCACCCTTGACCTGGTAGAGATTGTTGCTGATAGCGACCCCGTGGTCTGTAAGATCATGGATTACGGTAAACATCTGTTTGAATTGAAGAAAACCAAAGCGGCTGCCAAGAAGAAGCAAAAGCAGCAGCAAATCAAAGAAATGAAATTTCGACCAGGGACGGAAGAAGGGGATTATCAGGTCAAACTACGCAACCTGATACGTTTCCTTGAACACGGGGACAAGGCCAAGGTAACGTTAAAGTTCCGCGGCCGCGAACTGGCTCACCAGGAGCTTGGCATGGAGATGATGCAACGCATCGAGCAAGACCTGGCTGAGATGGGTACTGTAGAGCAATCGGCAAAGATGGAAGGCCGCCAGTTGACTATGGTAATCGCCCCGAAAAAGAAAAAGTAACCGGGCTTTTAGCTGCCTCAGGCTACTTTAAAGAGACATCGTCATAGGCAGTAGTTTTGCGTATGGCCAGCAATAACGCGGTGTCTCTCATTAATCACTACAAATGCGGAGTTTTTCCCATGGCAACAAAAGCTAAAGTACACAGTGGCGCCTCCAAGCGCTTCAAGAAGACCGGCGCTGGCTACAAGCACAAGCACGCCAACAAGAGCCACATCCTGACCAAAATGACCACCAAGCGTAAGCGCCAGTTGCGTGGCACCAGCATTATTGCTGATGTCGATGTACCAGCTGTAAAGCGTATGCTTCGCGCCAACTAATATTGGCTTCATTGAGAATTTTGAGAGGATTGAATTATGGCCCGTGTTAAGCGTGGTGTAGAGGCGCGTCGTCGTCACAAGAAAGTTTTAAAAGCTGCAAAAGGTTATTACGGTGCACGCTCACGCGTATTCCGCGTAGCCAAGCAGGCTGTTATCAAAGCCGGTCAATATGCTTACCGCGACCGTCGCGTCAAGAAGCGTAACTTCCGTGCATTGTGGATCACTCGTATCAATGCCCAGTCTCGCGCTGAAGGCATGACCTACAGTCAACTGATTGCTGGCTTGAAGAAAGCCAATATCGTGCTTGACCGTCGCGTACTGGCTGATCTGGCGGTATACGATAAGGCAGCTTTTGCTGCAGTTGTTGCGAAGGCTAAATCAGCTCTGGCTGCTTAATCGTCCAATGACTGTCAGGTGTTTGTAAAACACCGATGCGAACGCGATGAAAGGGAAGGGGCTGTTTAAGTTCCTTCCCTTTTTTTATGGTGTATTTGTTTTTCTATAACAACTTAAATTGTGGAATAACCGATGGATAACCTGGTTGCGCTTACTGAAGCGGCACTCAAACTGGTAGCAGAGGCGCAAGATCTGGCGACTCTGGATAATGTACGGGTCGATTATCTGGGCAAAAAAGGCAGCGTCAGTGCCTTGATGAAAAACCTTGGCCAGTTATCTCCGGAAGAACGTCCAGCAGCCGGTGCAGAGATCAATCAGGCCAAAGATAAAATTCAGGACGCTATTGCTGCGCGCAAGGCGGCCCTTGAGGACGCGCAGATCGCCGCCAAACTGGCGAGCGAAATTGTGGACGTAACCTTGCCGGGACGCGGTGAGCATACCGGTGGATTGCATCCGGTGACCCGCACTCTCCAGCGTATCGAAGAGATCTTTACCGCTGTCGGCTACAGCGTGGAAGTCGGTCCCGAGATCGAGGACGACTATCACAACTTCGGTGCCCTCAATATTCCTTCCCATCACCCGGCGCGGGCGATGCACGATACTTTCTATGTGAATGACAACCATGTGCTGCGTACGCACACGTCACCGGTTCAGGTGCGCACCATGGAAAACCAGAAACCGCCCATTCGTGTTATTTGCCCGGGGCGCGTTTACCGTTGTGATTCTGACTTGACACACACGCCCATGTTTCACCAGGTGGAAGGCCTGGTCGTCGATAAAGACATCAGCTTTGCCGACCTCAAAGGAACCGTTGATCAATTCCTGAAAGCCTTCTTTGAAGTGGACGTTCCTGTGCGCTTCCGTCCATCTTACTTCCCGTTCACTGAGCCTTCGGCTGAAGTGGATATCCAGTGCACCCAGTGCCGTGGCAAAGGCTGTCGCGTGTGTAAGAACACGGGGTGGCTCGAAGTGATGGGATGCGGCATGGTGCATCCGGAAGTCTTTGAATCCTCTGGTGTAGATACTGAAACCTACACCGGCTTTGCCTTCGGTATGGGCGTCGAGCGTTTGGCCATGTTGCGTTACGGTGTTAACGACTTGCGCTTGTTCTTCGAGAACGACTTGCGCTTCCTGAAGCAATTTTAATCAAGCAGCCACGGCCTTCCGGCGGTGGAGAGAAACCACTAGAGACTATTATTAGCTCCTAGAGACTGAATACTATGAAAGTAAGTGAATCCTGGTTGCGCGAGTGGGTTAACCCGGCTATTTCCACTGATGAGTTGGTGGCGCAACTGACCATGGCTGGCCTGGAAGTGGACGGCGTAGAGTCCGTTGCCGGTGAGTTTTCCGGTGTGATTGTCGGTGAAATTGTTGCTGTCGAGCAGCACCCGGACGCGGACAAATTGCGTGTTTGCCAAGTGGCTGGTTTGCCGGAAGGGCAAATGCAGGTCGTTTGTGGAGCGCCGAATGCGCGCGTGGGCCTTAAGGCACCATTTGCCACCATTGGCGCTAAATTACCCGGTGACTTCCAGATCAAGAAAGCCAAATTGCGGGGCGTTGAGTCTTTCGGCATGTTGTGCGGGCAGACAGAACTGGAAGCGGGCGATGACGATACCGGTCTGTGGGAATTGGCCGCGGACGCGCCTGTTGGCGCTGACTTGCGTGAATACCTCAAGCTTGATGACAAGTTGATCGAAGTAGATCTTACGCCCAATCGTAGTGATTGCTTGAGCGTAAAAGGCCTTGCGCGGGAGATTGGGGTACTGAATCGGACCTCGGTTGAGTCGCCCGCTATCCCTGCGGTTGCGCCGGTACTGAGCGATACCTTTGCTGTTCACCTTGAGGCTGACGCTGCTTGCAGCCGTTATGTGGGACGGGTTCTTCGCAACATTGATATCTCTCGTCCTTCGCCTGCCTGGCTGCAGGATAAATTGACCCGTGCTGGCTTACGCTCCATTGATGCTGTGGTTGATGTCACCAACTATGTCCTGATGGAGTTGGGGCAGCCCATGCATGCGTTCGACTTACAGAAATTACAGGGTGCCATCCATGTTCGGATGGCGCAGCAGGACGAACCGCTGACGCTGCTGGATGGGCAGGAGATCAAACTCAATGCCGATACCCTGGTAATTGCAGACGATCAGGAGGCTTTAGCCATCGCCGGTGTTATGGGCGGTAAAGCGACCTCTGTCAGCAATGCTACCCGTGATATTTTCCTGGAAAGTGCTTTCTTCAATCCGATCGCCATTGCGGGTCGGGCGCGTTCCTATGGATTGCATACGGATTCCTCACACCGGTTTGAGCGGGGTGTGGACTATGAGCTGCAGGTAGAAGCGATGGAGCGTGCGACTGCATTACTCCTTGAGATCGTGGGTGGCCAAGCAGGCCCGGTAATACATGTTACCAACGACCATTTGCCGAAAAAGCGCGAGATCAATTTGCGCCGTGCCCGTATTCAGAGTGGCTTGAGCCTTGATATGGCGAGTGCTGAAGTGGTTGATATTCTGGGCCGCCTCGGCCTGGCCTTGACGGAAGAACACGCCGAGGGCTGGACCTTTTCTGCGCCGTCCTACCGTTTTGACATTGCCATTGAAGCTGATTTGCTGGAAGAGTTAGCCAGGATTTACGGTTATAACCGCTTGCCCACACGCAGTCTGGCCAAGCCAATGGCTATTCAGCCTCATCCGGAAGTACAACTGGGATTGCCCGTGCTGCGGCGCCACCTGGTCTCCAGGGGTTATCAGGAAGCTATTACCTACAGCTTTATTGAACCCAAACTGGCTTCGTTATTTGACCCGCAGACAGAGGCGATTGTCCTGCGCAATCCTATCAGTGCTGACATGTCGGCTATGCGCACCAGCCTCTTGCCGGGCTTGGTGAGTGCGTTGCGCTACAACCTTAATCGTCAGCAGGAGCGGGCGCGTCTTTTTGAAAGTGGCTTGCGTTTTTTACCGGCTTCGGACGGGTTTAATCAACAGGCCATGCTGGCGGGCTTGATCTATGGTCCCCGGAATCCGGAATCCTGGGCAAACCCGAGTGATTGGGTGGATTTTTATGACCTCAAGGGGGACCTGGAATCATTAATTGGCGTTACGGGTCATGCGGCCGGATTCACATTTAAAGCGGCTGTCCATCCTGCGCTGCATCCCGGGCAAACCGCTGCCATCTATCGCGATGGTGAATTGCAAGGTTACCTGGGCGCCCTGCACCCGACACTGCAACAGGCGTTGGATATTCCCAAGGCTGTGTATGTCTTTGAGATCGCCCTGAGCAGTTTATTGGCGGCGCGAGTGCCTGGTTTCAGTCCGTTGTCCCGGTTCCCCGAGGTGCGCCGCGATCTGGCTGTCGTGGTGGATCGCAACCTGGCTGCAGATGCACTACTGGATGCCGTTAAAAATAAAGCTGGGGAACAGCTTGTCGACTTAAAGGTATTTGACGTATATATGGGCAAAGGTATTGATCCACATAGAAAAAGTGTGGCGATGGGGTTGACCTTTCAGCATCCATCACGCACTCTTACAGAGGATGAGATCAGCGCCTCTATAGACAATGTTGTTCGATATCTGGAGGCAAACTTTGCAGCCACCCTCAGATAGGGATAATAAATATGCCGGATGGTGCTCTGACGAAAGCAGACTTGGCCGAGAAGCTGTATGAGGATCTCGGCCTCAATAAACGCGAAGCCAAAGAGCTTGTTGAACTCTTTTTTGAAGAAATTCGTCACGCTCTCGAAAATAACGAGCAGGTAAAGTTATCTGGCTTTGGAAATTTCGATCTACGCGACAAAAGCCAACGTCCGGGACGCAACCCCAAGACGGGAGAGGAAATCCCGATCAGTGCGCGTCGGGTAGTTACTTTCCGCCCGGGACAAAAACTCAAGGCCAGAGTAGAAGCATATGCTGGAACCAAGTCATAACGACGAACTGCCGGTCATTCCCGGTAAGCGCTACTTTACGATTGGTGAAGTCAGCGAGCTATGCGCAGTAAAGCCACATGTTCTGCGCTATTGGGAGCAGGAATTCCCCCAATTGAAGCCGGTAAAACGCCGGGGAAATCGTCGTTATTACCAGCGTCAGGATGTACTGACCATCCGCCAGATTCGCACCCTGTTATACGATCAGGGTTTTACGATTGGCGGCGCACGTTTGCAAATGAGCAGTGACTCGCAGCAAAACGAATCCAATCAATTCACCCATCTGGTTTCCCAAATGATTGTGGAGTTAGAACAATTGTTGGATGTATTGAAGGCCAGATAATTTCCGTGTCACCGGCAGTTGCAATCTCGATAAATTGCGGTATTATGCCGGTCCCTCGCAGCTGATGGTGTAAGCCAAGCCATTGCTGCAACATCAAGTTTTGATGTCTCGTCGGAGCGTAGCGCAGCCAGGTAGCGCACCATACTGGGGGTGTGGGGGTCGTGGGTTCAAATCCCGCCGTTCCGACCATTTTTCAGCATATCCTTTCTGCTTGTTTTCCATCTTCTTCGCTTCATCTATGTTGCTTTTCCGCTACTGGCACATTCCGATCAAAGTGCTACTATGTAAACCTTCTTTGGTCTCGCTCCTGTTTCTTCAGTTAAGGTGCGTTCTTCAAAATAACAAGAGGTATACTTGTGTCAAAGCAATTGATGATTTACGAAAACATTCAACCACTGTCCGATAAGCACCGTACCTGGGCTGTTAATGTATCCAGCTATGATTTTGCCGCGCATTTGAATTCATCCCCTCTGTTGGCGACTGAAATCCCCTTTGCGGCAGGCGAGTACCCCATTATTTTTTCTGCTACCGCGACAGAAGGTGAATATCTCCCGCTGGCGGTAATGGGTTTAAAGGAAGGTCAGAATTTATTTATTGACGCCAATGGAAAATTTTCAGCGCGTTACATTCCCGCTTTTATTCGTCGCTATCCTTTTGTGTTGGCGGGAGCAAAAGATGCTGAGACCTTGACGTTGTGTATTGATGAGAACAGCAAAGCATGCATTCCCGACGGTACCCAAGGCAAGCGCTTGTTCGACGACAATGGTGAACAATCTGCCCATCTCAAAGAAGTGGTGGAATTCCTTAAGGATTATCAATACCGCGCGGAAATGACCAAGGCATTTTGCAGAAAGCTGCACGAGCTGGATTTGTTGGAACCTATGCAAGCCACCATCACCTTCAAGGATAACCAGGCTGCCAATATGAACCTTACCGGTTTTTATGTGGTTAAGCGTGAGAAACTGAAGAAAATCGGTGATGCAGATATTCTGGATTTATTCAAGAAAGATGGTATGGAGTTGATCTATAGCCACATGCAGTCGCTTTCAAACCTGAATGATTTAATTAATAAAATGTCAGGGCAAATGGTTACAAAGTCTTAAGAATACATTTACTGTTCATCGAAAAAGCCGGGACCGAAAGGTTCCGGCTTTTTTGTTGGTTATCAATTTGGATAGTGATTAGCAATAAAGTTTAATGTGCTTGCCGAATATCCCGATGCTTGGCATTCATCTGCTTGATTTTTCGCTCAGCCGTTAAAAAGGCATCGCGTACTGCTACATGAATGGATTCGTCATCCCGCGCCACTGTTACGGCACCGCCTTTAATGTCCAGCTCAATAGAGGCACGGTACTGTTTGCCTTTGTGCTTGTGATTATGGGGTGTATCCAGGACAACACGACTGTGGATAATTTGATCGGTAAAGCGATTAAGTTTTTCAACTTTTCGGGAAATGACTTCGTTTAGTGCGGCAGATGAATCCAGATCACGATAAATAACATCGACTGCAGGTTTCATTCGTTAACCTCCTTAACGGTGCGATGAACGAGGACTTGAAAAGCGGTCTGTGTCAGCACAGTTTTTCGTATACTCTCATTAACTATATTGATGATTCTCAGGAAAATATCAAGGTGAAAGCCCCTTTTTTGATAAGAACATTTTCATCTGAAAAATGAATATGTGCGGTTGTTCATCAATAGTCATATAAGACTTGCGAAAGTGTCGAAATAGAACTACCCGCTGAATTCCTACGTATGATGTTAAAAATAGTTACGGATTTATTATTGGATATTGGATGATAGTTTTGTGCTAAGCCGACCGGAGGAAACATGTCGCAAGATAAGCAACTGCTAGTGACGGGCGGAACCGGCTTCATCGGGATTCCATTGTGTAAGCAGTTGGCTGCGCGGGGCTATGCCGTCACCGTACTCTCCAGGAATCCGGAGCGCGCAGCCAAAGTGTTGCCGAGAGATGTTCGGGTGATTGCGTCGCTAACACGCGTTGAGGCGGATTTTTCTCACGTGGTGAATCTCGCTGGCGAGCCGCTGGCAAATGGTCGTTGGAATGAAACGCGAAAAAATGAATTTTATGCCAGCCGAATCGGGTTGACCAAACAATTGGTAGATTTCTTCCAGTCCAACCATGCACATCCTGAGGTGGTGGTAAGCGGCAGTGCTATCGGTATCTATGGTCACCGGCATGACGAAGTATTAACGGAAGCGAGTCCGGCGGGAGAGGGATATGCGGCCATGTTGTGCCGGGATTGGGAAGCAGAGGCGTTGCGCTTTTCAACCTTGGGTTCGCGAGTATGTCTGCTTCGTACAGGTATTGTCCTGGGGCCGGACGGTGGCGCCTTACATAAAATGTTGCCCGCTTTCAGACTGGGCTTGGGTGGTCGCTTGGGCGACGGGCAGCAGTGGATGTCATGGGTTCACAGAGATGACCTGATACGGATAATTATTTTTTGCCTGGAACATCAAACCCTGACGGGGCCGGTTAACGGGGTTGCTCCACAACCGGTAAGGAATGACGTTTTTGCGCAGCAGTTAGCTCGGGTGCTGCACCGGCCAGCACTGTTGCCAATGCCTGCGTTGGCGTTGCGTCTGTTATTCGGTGAGATGGCTGAGGAGCTGTTGTTGGCGAGTCAGCGCGTTATCCCCCAGGCTAGTGAGCAGCAAGGTTTTGCATTTGATTATCCCGACTTGAAGAGGGCGTTAACGAAGATTCTTAAAAATAATTAATCGCCAGGCTTGAAAATAGTTTGGTGATCCTCATTTTGTCTTTGCAGCCGCTCTTAAAGAGGGATGCAAACTTTATCTGACTTGATCTTTTGATAAGTCCAATCTTTATATTGCTCAAATGAGGATATATTTTTATGCGTAACTTTGATTTTTCTCCGCTGTATCGTACCGCCATCGGTTTTGATCGTATGGCTAACCTGCTTGATAGTTTAAGCCGCACTGAGCAAGCTCAACCCAGTTACCCACCCTACAATATTGAATTGACCGGCGAAGACCAATACCGCATTACCATGGCTGTGGCGGGTTTTGATCAGACTGAGTTGAATATCGAGGTTAATCAAAATAACTTGACGGTTTCAGCTAGCAAACCAACCGAAGAAAAACCCAGAACCTATTTGCATCAGGGTATAGCGGCACGCAGTTTCGAACGTCGCTTCCAGCTGGCGGATCATGTGCAGGTTAAATCGGCAACGATCGGAAATGGTTTATTGCATATTGATTTGCAGCGTGAAATTCCCGAGGCTATGAAACCTCGTACCATTCAGATTAATAGCAGCCAAATTAACAGCGGTAAACCGCAGGAAAAATTAACGGCAGCCAAACCATTGGATTCAGCGGCTGCTTAATTCACCTTTCATTGCTGTGTAATAACAAGACGCCGGTCCAATGAGATCGGCGTCTTCGTTTCTAGTGATCACTGCTGAATAATTTTGCCCGCACCGTGGCCCGATATTCTTTGGGGGTAGTGGCTAACTGTTTTTTAAACAGGGCGGTGAAATAACCCGCGTCTTGATACCCCACTTTTTCGGCCACTTCATTAATGGAAAGGTTGCTGGTTTTTAATAAATCCCGTGCAGTATTGATACGAACTTCCTGTAGATATTGAAGTGGTGTTTGACCGGTTGCGGTCTTGAAACGTCGGTTCAAGGTCCTGGTACTTAAGCTGAAGCGGTCAGCTACCTGCTCAAACGAAATATTTCGATGGTAGTTGTCCTGAAGCCAGATTTGTACCTGGACGATCTCCTCATCAGGATGGCGGCTGTGATCCTGTTCAAAATAACCGCTGCTCTCGTAGGAGCGGCGGATTTCATGGGAAAAATGACGTTCAACATGGCTCGCTATCGTCTTGCCCAGTAAGCGGTGAATAAAATGCACGGTGAGGTCCGCTAACGAGTTGACGCTGGCTGCGCAATACAGGTTGCCAGCCTGGGTGATAAAGTACTGCCGCTTTAGGTCGACCTTGGGATAATCCCGCTGGAATTGGTCGAAATAATGCCAGTGGGTCGTAGCGGGTTTTCCATCCAGCAAACCCGCCTCCGCGAGAAAGCAACACCCCGTGCCTACGGCACTTATCAGGGCACCGTTCTGGTACTGTTCGCGCAGCCAATCAAGCAGGTATCCGCTACGCCGGATGAGGGGGCGAGGGTTACGCCACAATCCAGGTAGATAAATAATATCGTTGTGGGCCGCTTGCTCCAGTGAGCAATCGGGCTGCCAGGTAAATCCGGAGCGGGTTGTCACTGCCTCTGCATACAGAGCTGCGGTACGCAGTTTGAGGTGTGGAGTCGAGGGGCGTTGAGCCCCATGTGATGCGCTCTCAGCCGCCAATAACATCTCCATCGGAAGCGTGCTACTGGTAGCCAGCATATTCTCGCATAACAGAAAAGTGATCTGCGTGGCTTGGGAACTTGGTGGGTTCATGGCGTGATTCTCGTAATGTGGCCAAATTAACACGGATATTGGCTGAATCAACAATAACACTTGTCACTTATTGTTAATACACTTTGCTCCCATTCTGGCGTTTATTCGATTGCTGTTGCGGAGTGTTCTATGGCTCATCCTTCCCTATCACGTTTACCTGTCATCGTCGGCTTCGGTGGTTTTAATGCTGCCGGGCGCGCCTCAGCCCATCATGCCTATCGGCGGATGGTTATTGAGAGTTTGCCGGCTAAAGACCGGCAAGAAACGCTGGCAGGATTGGCGGTGATGATGGGCTTGATCGGTGTAGCTGAGGACCAGTACACCCGTCTGGATAATGATCAACCCCTTACCCTTGACCAGATTGAGAGGGAGTTTGGCCCCGCCGTCCTGGATGGCACGCTGATTCGCCGCATTGAAAAGACCTTCTTCGATGTGGACGCAGTTCACTGGCAAAAGAGTGCACTGCTCAATACTGCTACCCAGCCTCTGGTTGTTGAAATGAGCCGGAGGGATCTCCCGGAGCCCATTCCCGCGCAATGGGACATAGAGGAGCTGGAAGCAGGTCGTGTCAGGGTAACGCTGGCGGACAGTCTCGCCGTCAAGCTCGATAGTTACCGCGATATGCCGGTAAAGTCCGCAGGGCAGCTGCCGCGCGGGTTTGATCCGAGTGCACTGTATAACTCCCATTTCCATCCTCGCGCTCTGCAATTGGCTGTTATTGGTGCCTCAGATGCGGTGCGTTCCGTGGGTATTGAATGGTCGAGGATCGTGGATGCGGTCAAACCGGACGAAGTGGGTGTCTATGCCAGCAACGTGATGAGCCAGATGGATGAGAATGGCTTCGGAGGGTTGTTGCAATCCCGCTTGAAAGGCGGTCGCGTTAGCACCAAGCAATGCCCCCTCGGCTTGAGCAGCATGCCGGCTGACTTCGTCAATGCTTATATTCTTGGGAGCGTGGGTCATACCGGCGCTATCGCTGGTGCGTGTGCTTCCTTTTTGTACAATCTTCGTGCCGCTGTTGAAGACATCAACAGCGGCAAGTGCCGGGTGGCCATCGTAGGTAATGCGGAGGCGCCGATCACCCCGGAAATTATCGATGGCTATGCCACCATGGGCGCTCTGGCCAGTGAAGACAAGCTGAAAAAGCTCGATGACTCCGACACCGCCGATCCACGCCGTACGAGTCGTCCCTTTGGTGAAAACTGCGGTTTTACCATTGCGGAGGCAAGCCAATATATTGTGCTGATGGATGATGCGCTCGCACTTGAGCTGGGTGCGGATATTCACGGTGCGGTCAGTGATGTCTTTATCAATGCAGATGGCTTTAAAAAGTCTATTTCAGCGCCCGGCCCCGGTAACTACATTACCATGGCAAAAGCCGTCGCGGCGGCGCGGGCAATTGTGGGTGATGAAGCGATTCGCCAACGCTCTATGGTTCAGGCGCATGGCTCCAGCACGCCGCAAAACCGTGTGACTGAATCACAAATTTTTGATCAGGTTGCCAAGGTGTTTGATATCGAGAATTGGCCCGTATCGGCAGTGAAAGCCTATGTTGGTCACTCGCTTTCACCGGCTAGCGGGGAACAGCTCATTACATCCTTGGGGATCTTCAAATATGGCATAGTGCCGGGGATCAAGACGATTGATAAGGTGGCGGACGATGTATTTGCTGAGCGACTGCAGCTTCCTGTAAGGGATATGGATCGCCGTGAAACCCCCTTCGATGTCATTTTTTTGAACTCCAAAGGTTTTGGCGGCAACAACGCAACAGCGGGTGTGATTGCACCCCAAGTCGTGGAAAAAATGTTGGCTCGCCGTTATGGCGCAGAGCGAATCAGCGAATATGTGCAGCGGCGCGAGAAAACGCGCGCCACCGCAGCAGCTTACGATGCCGCTGCGCTTAAGGGCCATTTCCAGACCATATACCATTTCGGCGAAGGGCTGATTGACGAAAGCCAGATCGGCATGGACAGCACCTCGGTGACGCTCCCGGGCTTTGCGCAACCCATTGATCTCAGATTCACCAACCGTTTCGACGATATGGTTTAACAACAGGTTGTTAGTCACTGCGGCTAGCTTTCAGGCTAGCCGTGGTGGTTAATCCTCAGGCTATACAAACCTTATCCTTTCCCTTAGAATACCGCGCCTTTCGCAGCACTCATGTGCGCGTAACGATTTTTAACCAGGGTACCGCCTTGATCGGTACCGATATTTTTCTAAACAGGAAGAAAACCTCAATGGTAACTATTCGTCTGTCTCGCGGCGGTTCCAAAGCACGTCCGTTTTATCATCTGACTGTCACTAACAGCCGTAGCGCCCGTAATGGTCGTTTTATCGAGCGAGTGGGCTTCTTCAACCCCGTTGCCCGTGGTCAGGAAGAGCGTCTGCGTGTTAACACCGAACGTCTTGAGCATTGGATCGGTCAAGGTGCGCAAATGAGCGAGCGTGTGGCGCAATTGATCAAAGACAGCAAAAAGGCCGCCTAAGCAGCTTGCGCCTGATGAGTGCCGTTAAATCATTAGATTTGGTTAATATTGGGCGCATCACAGCGGTTTATGGCGTGAAAGGGTGGGTAAAGATCCACTCTTACACCGAAATTGCCGAGGATGTATTTGCCTATAACCCCTGGTGGCTAAAGACGGCGCATGGGGTGAAGCAGGTCGAAGTCGATGAGGCCAGGCCTCACGGCAAAGGCTTTGTAGCGCACATCAAAGGTATTGATGATCGTGATCAGGCAGCCTCGCTCACCAGTGTGGATATCGCCGTTGAGCGAGATCTTCTGCCGGACCTTGACGAAGGTGAGTATTACTGGAGTCAATTGGAAGGGTTGTCAGTCATCACTACATTTAATGGTGAAGCCCAGCGACTGGGGCGTGTAATCAAATTGATGGAGACCGGCGCAAACGACGTTTTGGTCGTCGCACCGGATGATCAAAGCATTGATCAACGTGAACGATTGATCCCTTATGTCCCCGAGCAATTTATCCTTGCAATTGATCTGGCTGCGGGGGAAATGCGGGTAGATTGGGACCCGGAATTTTAGCAAGCGTGAGAAGAGGGTAGTTTGGTGCATCCAGAACAGCAGCCTTCTACCTCAATGCCGGACGACCACTCAACAGACCGGGAGGCAATAGCGCCGCTGAAGATTGCGGTTATCACGCTCTTTCCGGAGATGTTTGACGCAATTACCCGTCATGGCATAACGGCGCGAGCGGTAAAGCAGGGGTTGGTTTCGATCAAGTGCTGGAACCCGCGCGAGTTTACCTCGGACCGTCACAGTACGGTGGATGACCGCCCTTACGGCGGTGGTCCCGGAATGGTGATGATGGTCCAGCCGTTGCGTGACGCCATCCTGGCTGCAAAGCGCTGGGCTGGGGACACGGCAAAAACGATCTATCTGTCGCCCCAGGGGCGGCCTCTGGATCAAAAAGGTGTCGTGGAATTATCGTATTACACCAACATGGTATTGATTGCCGGGCGTTATGAAGGGATTGATGAGCGCTTGATTCAGACCATGGTGGATGAGGAATGGTCCATCGGTGATTACGTGGTCAGCGGTGGTGAATTGCCAGCCATGGTGTTGATTGATGCAGTGACCCGGTTGATTCCCGGTGCTTTGAATCACGCTCAATCCGCTGAGCAGGATTCGTTTACCGATGGCTTGCTGGACTGTCCGCACTACACCCGCCCGGAAGTCTATGAAGATATGCGGGTGCCGGATGTATTGTTGTCTGGCAACCATGAACAGATTCGGCGCTGGCGCCTCAAACAGGCGCTGGGGCGAACCTGGCTTAAACGGCCAGATTTATTACAGGCAATAACATTAACCGAGGAGCAGCAGGCGCTGCTGACGGACTTTCGTCGAGACCTTGAAAACGACAAACTCTAGCTGTGAAGCTACAGACTCTCAGGAGCAAAGCAATGAGTAGTAAAAATCCCATTATCCAGGCATTGGAAAACGAACAACTGAAAAAAGAAGTTACCGAATTTTCTCCCGGTGACACCGTTGTTGTTCAGGTAAAAGTTATCGAAGGCAACCGTGAGCGTTTGCAGGCATTTGAAGGTGTCGTTATTGCCAAGCGCAATCGCGGCCTTAACTCTGCCTTTACTGTGCGTAAGATCTCCCATGGTGTTGGTGTAGAGCGGACCTTCCAGACCCACAGCCCGCAAGTAGAGAGCGTGGCTCTGAAGCGTCGCGGTGATGTGCGTCAAGCCAAGTTGTATTACTTGCGCGACCTCACTGGTAAAGCTGCTCGTATTAAAGAGAAGCTGGTGTAATCCTTACTGGATATCGCCTGATAATGAAGAGGCCGGAGTGGGAAACTGCTTCGGCCTTTTCGTTATGTGCCCAAGTTGAATTTATCCGGTTGTTGTTTGTCCTATCTGCTGGCAATAATAGGGCCGCTATCCCTCAGGCATGGTTGTCACTGATTGATAAGGTCCCTGATGTTATCGAATGAAGACTCTTTATTACTTGAACGCTATCTCGACTCGGTCTGGATGGAAAAAGGTTTAAGCCAAAATACGCTGGAATCCTATCGCGCGGATTTGACAGCTTTTGCGCAGTGGTTACATAAAAACGAAAAGCGGCTCCTGAAGGCTGATGCGCAAACCCTGTTACATTATCTGGCATATCGCCATGAGCAAAAAATTTCCAGCCGCTCGACGGCCAGGTTTCTGTCCTGTGTGCGTGGTTTTTACCGTTTCCAGTTGCGTGAGGGTGCGATTACAGAAAACCCCCTGGCGTTAGTGGAAAACCCCAAGTTACCCCGCGCCTTGCCAAAATCCTTGACCGAGGCAGATGTAGAGAGTTTATTGGCCGCGCCGGTATTGGACGACCCGGTCGGGCTGCGCGATCGCACCATGCTGGAAGTGTTATACGCCTGTGGTTTGCGCGTAACCGAACTGGTAAGTTTGCAGATGTCCCAGATCAATTTACGCCAGAACGTCGTGAGAGTGATGGGCAAGGGTAGCAAGGAGCGGTTAATTCCGATGGGGGAAGAAGCGGCGGCCTGGTTGATACGCTATTTGCGTGAAGCGAGACCTGTGTTGTTGCATAATTGTCCGGATGAGATAGTCTTCCCCAGTACGCGTGCACAGCCGATGACTCGCCAGACCTTCTGGCATCGCATCAAGTATTGGGCACAGGTGGCGGGGATTGATAAACCCTTGTCGCCGCACACGCTGCGCCATGCCTTCGCCACGCACCTTTTGAATCATGGTGCAGATTTGCGGGTGGTGCAGCTGCTGTTGGGGCATAGTGATTTATCGACGACCCAGATATACACCCATGTGGCGCGCACCCGGATGAAAGCTCAGCATGCCGAGCATCATCCTCGAGGTTAACAATAAACAAGACGTTACAATTGGCAAACTTAATATTTTTAGCCGCAATTAGGACATGATTATGATTAGAAAAACGATTATCGGCCTGTTAAGCGCAGGGGCTCTGTTGTCTGTCCCGGTGTTGTCTATGGCTGAAGAGGCTGGTGATGCTGGAATGCTTGCGCGCAAATCGCCTGAAAAAATTATCAGCGAGCGTTTAAAACAGGCGCGCCCCGAGATTCAATTTGGTGAGCCCCGCCCGGCACCTGTTAAAGGTTTGTATCAGGTGCAAGTGACGGGTGGTCCCACGCTGTACGTTACCCCTGAAGGCGACAAATTTATTGCCGGCGAAATCTTTTCCATCGATGCAAATGGCTTCTCTCGCTTTGAGGATCCCTACGTAGTGGAAGAGCGTAAGCGGTTGCTGGCCAAAATTGATCCGAAAGATACCATCATCTTCAAGCCCAAAGAGAAGACCAAGGCTGTGGTCTATGTCTTCACCGACATCGATTGCGGTTACTGCCGGCTGCTGCACAAGCAAATTCATGCCTATGAAGACCAGGGTCAGAAGAAGCCCGGCTACAACGACCTGGGTATAGAGATCCGCTACCTGGCTTATCCACGTGCCGGTATCCCCAGTGCATCGGCAGACAAGCTGGTCACCGCCTGGTGCTCCAAAGATCAGCAGGGTGCGTTGACTGCATTGAAGAATGATCAGCAGGTGCCGCCGGCGAAATGTGACAAAAACCCCGTGGCGGCGGATTTCAAGCTGGGTGGCCAGATTGGCGTCAACGGTACCCCTGCGGTATGGTTTCCTGACGGACGGCTGATGCCTGGTTATATGCCGCCGGAGCAGATGGCCCAGGCTCTGGGTATTTAATTAATCCCGCTTTGCAAGCTTCTCCCGCTTTGCCATCAGGCGAAGCGGGAGATTTCTATTGGCTGATTGACACTCTCGATACAGCTCAGTAAGGTTGCCGTCTTTTGCTCAGTTGAGCGCATTTCTGTTCAATTTCTATTCGCAGGGGACACCATCTTGAAACCGGTCAAAATAGGTATCTGCGGTCTTGGGACCGTAGGCAGTGGCACCGTTAATGTATTGACGCGCAATGGGCGCGTTATTAATGCCAGAGCCGGTTGTGATATTACGATTACCCAGATTGCCGCCCGTCGTGATAACCCTAATTGCGATACCGCTTCGTTTAATGTTACCCGCGATATCTTCGCGGTAGCGGATAACCCCGAAATTGATATCCTGGTTGAGCTGATCGGTGGCACTACCGTGGCGAAAGATCTGGTGCTGCGTGCGATTGCTAATGGCAAGCACGTTATTACGGCAAATAAAGCGCTGATTGCCCATCATGGCAATGAGATCTTCGCCGCTGCCAATGCCAAGGGTGTCACCGTTGCATTTGAAGCCGCCGTGGCTGGCGGTATTCCAATTATTAAAGCGATCCGCGAAGGCTTGTCGGCCAACAAAATCGAATGGCTGGCGGGTATCATCAATGGAACCGGCAACTTTATCCTCACAGAAATGCGCGACAAAGGCCGCGCCTTTGAGGATGTGTTAAAGGAAGCCCAGGCGCTGGGTTATGCAGAAGCCGATCCTACGTTTGACGTCGAGGGGATTGATGCGGCCCATAAATTGGTGATTCTCGCTTCGCTGGCATTTGGCATTCCCTTGCAATTCGATAAAGTCTTTACCGAAGGTATTACCCGCGTATCCCCACAGGATGTGACCTATGCAGAAGAGCTGGGGTATCGCATCAAACATCTGGGTATTGCGCGCCGCAGCCCCAACGGAATTGAGTTGCGTGTTCACCCGACGTTAATTCCGGAGAAGCGTTTAATCGCCAACGTCGATGGTGTGATGAATGCGATTGTCGTCAAGGGTGATGCTGTGGGCCCGACGCTTTATTACGGCGCGGGTGCGGGTGCGGAGCCTACCGCCTCGTCCGTGATTGCCGATATCGTGGATGTAGCAAGAACCTTGACTGCCGACCCTGAACACCGCGTTCCCTACCTCGGTTTCCAACAGGAAAATCTGCGCGATAAAGCCATACTGCCTATTGAAGAGGTGGAAACGGCTTACTACTTGCGGATGCAGGCACTTGATAAGCCGGGTGTGCTATCAAAGGTAGCGCAAATCCTCAGTGACTCCGGCATCAGTATCGAGGCGTTAATTCAAAAAGAAGCCAAAGATGATGAGGAAACTGTACCCTTGATCTTATTGACCAATCGCGCGCTCGAAAAACATATAGTGGCAGCGATCACCACGATTGAAACCCTAGATTCAATCACCGCGCCGGTCACGCGCATCCGTATGGAATCCTTAAAATAATTTATCAATTTTTTAGCACAGGTTATTAGCGTGAAATATATCAGTACTCGCGGTCAGGCACCGGCACTGACATTTGAAGAAGTGGTTCTTACCGGCCTGGCGCCGGATGGCGGCCTCTATGTCCCGGAGAGCTTGCCGACATTTTCTGCCGAGGAAATTGCCTCCTGGGCTGGTTTGTCTTACCAGGAGCTGGCGTTCAAGGTCATCAACCCGTTCGTGGCTGGTGCCTTGGCAGATGATGAACTGAAACACATCATTGCATCGTCTTATGATGTCTTTCGTCATGATGCCATCGCACCCTTGGTGCAAACCGGCCACAACGAGTGGGTACTGGAGTTATTCCAGGGTCCAACGCTGGCATTCAAAGATTTTGCGCTGCAATTCCTTGGTCATTTGTTAGATCATTTGCTGAAGAAGCGTAACCAGAAAGTAGTCGTGATGGGCGCGACATCCGGTGATACCGGGTCAGCGGCAATTGAAGGCTGTCGGCGTTGCGATAACATCGATATCTTTATCTTGCATCCGCACAATCGCGTGTCCAATGTGCAGCGTCGGCAGATGACCACAGTGTTGGAAGCCAACGTTCATAACATCGCACTCGAAGGGAATTTTGATGATTGCCAGAACATGGTGAAAGCCAGCTTCGGTAACCAGTCGTTCCTGCCTGAAGGTCGCCAGCTCGTTGCGGTTAATTCCATTAACTGGGCGCGGATCATGGCCCAGATCGTTTATTATTTTTACGCTGCCATCGCTTTGGGTGCGCCGCACCGCCCGGTGTCTTTCTCCGTACCGACCGGAAATTTCGGTGATATCTTTGCCGGTTATCTTGCCAAGCGTATGGGTTTACCGATCGACCAGTTAGTAATTGCGACTAACAGCAATGATATCTTGCACCGTTGTATCAGCAGCAATGATCACAGCAAACACCAGTTGGAACATACCTTGTCGCCCAGTATGGACATCATGGTATCAAGCAACTTTGAGCGCATGCTGTTTGATTTGTACGACCGCGACGGCAATGCCATTCGCCAATTGATGGATAATTTTAAATCCGGTGAAATGACGCTGAGCGAAACGGCTCTGGGGCGTGCACGTGAGTTGTTCAGCAGTTACCGCGTAGACGATGATACAACCATCAAGGTGATCAGTGAGGTGTTTGATCACTGCGAATACTTGTTGGACCCACACACGGCTATCGGTGTTGAAGCCGCGCGACAAACACGTCGCCGCCAGGATATTCCGATGATTTGCCTGGCTACGGCACACCCGGCCAAATTCCCGGAAGCCGTCCGCAAGGCCGGGCAGGCCGCCGATCCCCATTTGCCGCATCACATGGCTGATCTGTTTGAGCGCGAAGAGCGTTATACCGTATTGCCACAAGACCTGGAAAAAGTGCAGCAATTTATGGCTGAAAATTTGCGTCGCTGATCCCTCTTGCAACGCAATCCGTGAACGCTGCTTTGGGCCACTGAAGCAGCGTTTTGTTTTTATTGTTATCGAAAATTGTTAGCGGATTTTTTTCATGCAAAAAGTGATTCGTCGTCG
>CAMLOU010000024.1 GCA_946481735.1 uncultured Cellvibrio sp. | reverse complement strand
TGCGGCTGGCCTTGTTTGCGCAGCACGTAGGCATCGTAAGAGATGGCGTCCAGGTCCATCTGTTCATTCAGTAATTTGCTGCGCTGGTACGGGCGTGGGCGTTTAAATGTAAGGATGCGGCCTTCGTCATCGCTTAACTCGACCGTATGGTGGCCTTCGTATAACCGCTCGCAACCACTGTGCGTCCAGCCATGACCCAGGCCGATATCGCGGCTGTGGCCGGTGCGGTAAGTACGTTTCCAGGTGAAGGGCAGCGGGCCAGGCAATGTAAAGTCAATGAGGCTTAGCAGCTCCTCGCCGGAGATCATGCTGATAGGACAGCCATTGGTGCAGGTGTTGGCAACCGCGGCAGCGCCTTCGTTAGCGGTGTTGGATACCTTGCCGGGCTGGACGCTGGTCACGGCATTTTGGTCCGAGCAGGTCTCGCTGGACTCCGCCGTTACCGCATGGGCTTTGACGTCTTCTTTGGGGGGCGGCAGTGAATCAGAAGCACTGCTCTTGCCCCCACCTTTCGCGCTGCGATGCCCACGAAATTCGGTACCTGCCGTCGCATCCGACTGGGCGGCTACCGGTACCAGTTGCAACTTCTTGCTGTTCAGGGCGCTGCCGACTTCCTGCTGGATCTTCTCCTGGGAGGGCGGCACCGGCTGCTTGGGAAACAATAATTTCCACACTTCCGCCCAGGTCGCCGGTTGAATCAGGCGGGCGGACTGCAGGATCTGCCGGGAATCTTTTGTGGGGGCTCCACCTGGGGCGGTGGCGGTATTAACGGGGGAGAGTTGAAACTCGGCGCCAGTGGTGTTCTTAAACAGTATTTTCATACATCCCTGCTGCTACATAGATATTCCGCAATGCGGGCAACAATAAAACAGGTCGCGCGGTATTCGCAAACCCAATTCAAACGAAGACTCATGCTATCACAGCAAAATGGCCGCGAAACCGGGCGCGGATAACGTTTTTGACGAAAGGTTTACATCTTCATACAAGCCATCAGAAAAGTGAGTGCTAAACTCGCCCCATCTATATCAATAACAATTGTGAGGACGCCGTGACCGACGCAAACCGGCATATGCAGCAAACCCTGGAGACGATTTACCGCACCGAATCGCGCCGCGTACTGGCGACACTGATTCGCTTGCTGGGTGACTTTGATCTGGCCGAAGAAGCCTTGCATGATGCCTTCAGCGCTGCCATGGACCAATGGCCCCGCGACGGCCTGCCGGATAACCCTCGCGCCTGGCTGGTATCCACCGGTCGCTTTAAAGCGATTGATCAACTGCGCCGCCGGGCGCGCTTTGATACCTCACTGGAAGATGTCGCCGACCGCCTGGATGAAGAAGCAGAGGAGATGGACGACGAGAATATCGAGGATGATCGCTTGCGCCTGGTGTTCACCTGCTGCCACCCCAGCCTGTCCCCCGACGCCCAGGTGGCGCTTACCCTGCGTGAAGTCTGCGACCTGACAACCGAAGAAATCGCCCGCGCTTTTCTGACGTCTGCACCGACGGTAGCCCAGCGCATCGTGCGCGCCAAAGCCAAGATCCGCGATGCCCGCATTCCCTATGAAGTCCCCGCGCCGGCCCAGCTACCCGAGCGGCTGGATTCCGTATTGCACGTCATCTATCTGGTGTTTAATGAAGGCTACTCCGCCTCTACCGGCAACGCCGTAACCCGCCACGACCTCTCTGCCGAGGCCATTCGCCTGGGGCGTTTGCTGGTGGAATTACTGCCGGAGTCCGAAGCCATGGGTTTGCTGGCCCTGATGTTATTGCATGATTCCCGCCGCCACGCGCGTATGTCGGCCGATGGTGATTTGATCTTGCTGGACGAACAGGATCGCTCACTCTGGGATCGCCAGCTTATCGCCGAAGGCAGCGAATTGATCACCCGCTCATTGAGCTCGCGCCGCTTTGGTCCCTATACCATCCAGGCCGCCATTGTCGGTGTTCACGCCGAAGCGGCCACACCGGCAGATACCGACTGGCATGAAATTGTCGGGCTTTACGATTTGTTGTTGCGCGTGGCCCCTTCACCAGTGGTAGAGCTCAATCGTGCTGTTGCCGTCGCCATGCGCGACGGCCCGAAAGCCGGTCTGGCCATTATTGATGACATGGTTAACCGGGGCGAACTCAAGGATTACCACTTGCTGCATTCCGCTCGCGCCGATCTGTGCCGTCGACTGGGCCTTCGGACAGAAGCAAAAGCAGCCTATGAACAGGCGCTTAAACTCACCAAGCAAGAGCCGGAGCGGCGTTTTTTGGAGCGACGTATCGCCGAGCTGTAAAAAATTTCTCCTTTCTGTCGATTCTGCGCACGGCCAAACGACTATCAATAAAAACCGCCAACCAGCAGGAACGACACCATGAAATACCTCTGCCTTATTTACTATGACGAAGATGTCATGAATGCCCTGTCACCCAAGGAGTGGGAGGCGCTGATCAGCGAATGCACGGCCTATTCCGAGCAACTGCAGGCCAGCCATTACTTCTTGGCTGGCGATGCGCTGGAGTCCGTCCATACCGCCACCACCGTGCGCGTGCGCAACGGCAAATTATCAGCAACCGACGGCCCATTCGCTGAAACCAAAGAACAGCTTGCCGGTTATTGCTTGCTTGAAGCGCGGGATTTAAACGAAGCCATTCAACTAGCGAGCAAATTGCCGCCGGCGCGCTATGGCGGCGTAGAGGTGCGACCTGTTCGAGAGATGGAAGAAACGCTTGTTCAAGCGGCCAGTTAAACACTCTTAGTGAGCCCTACCAAGGAAATATTATGACAACCAAGAGATCCATCATCATGACCATTGCCCTGATTATCATCGCGCTGATTGCCATTCTGCTGATAGTGGCTGCAACCAAACCCGATCAGTTTCGCGTTGAGCGCACCGTGACTATCAACGCTTCGCCGGAACAAATTTTTCCGTTGATCAATGATTTTCGTCAATGGACGCAGTGGTCGCCCTGGGAGAAAAAAGATCCGCACATGCAACGGCATTACAGTGACAACACCAGCGGAACAGGCGCGACCTACGCATGGGAGGGCGACAACAATGTTGGCCACGGGCGCATGGAAATTACGGAATCTGTGCCCTACACCAACATTGGCATTGCGTTGCATTTCATCAAACCTTTTACCGCCCATAACACCGCCACGTTTACGCTCACACCGACAGATAATGGCACCCAGGTCGCGTGGATAATGGAAGGTCCTAGCCCCTTTATCAGTAAACTCATGCAAGTTTTTATCAGTATGGACAAGATGGTTGGCAAAGATTTTGAGGCTGGCTTGCAGCAGATGAAAACAGTCGCCGAAGCACCAGAGAGGGCTCCGGTACGTTAATCAATTCAACAACCCAAGGAGAAACAGTATGTCCACATCCAACGAAGAAATCGAAATCCGCGCCAGCATTGAACAATGGGAAGCCGCCATGCGCACCGGCAAGGTTGACGAGATCGTCAAATACTACGCCGACAACCTCGTCGCTTATGATGCCGTCATGAAGCTGCAGTTCGTCGGCAAACAGGCCTACACCGACCATTGGCATGCCTGCATGGAATTTGCGCCACATGGCATGATCTACGAAGCTCGCGATCTGGTAATCCACACCGAAGGCAGTGTCGCATTCAGCTACAACCTGGCCCGGTGCGGTGGCTATGATGACCAGGGCAACGAGCAATGCTCCTGGATGCGGGTAACACGCGGCTATCGCAAAATGAGTGGTCAATGGCTCGTGGTCCATGAGCATTTTTCCAGTCCGTTTGATATGGAGAGTGGTAAGGTGTTGTTTGATGCAAAACCCTGATTAATTGAAAAAACATTTCAGGAATCGGAGCGCATTTCTGCAACCCATGCACATTGAGATTGATTCAGTACAAACTGCCCGCAACGGCCGTTAATTAATTAACAGGATATTTTATGAAATACCTTTGCCTCGTTTATTACGATGAAAATGTCATCAACGCCATGTCTTCGCAAGAATGGGAGTCGCTGAATAAGGAATGCATTGCCTGCGGCGACAACCTGCGCAGCACCGGCCACTTTCTCGGTGGCAACGCGCTGCAACCGGTAAACACGGCGATGACATTGCGCGTTCGTGACGGTAAGCCCCACGTCACCGATGGCCCTTTCGCGGAAACCAAAGAGCAATTGGCCGGCTTTTATTTATTGGAGGCCGAGAATCTCGATCAGGTGATTCAACTGGCAGGAAAAATTCCACCCGCGCGACTTGGCAGTATAGAGATTCGCCCCATCCGTGAATTGCAGCCTGAATAATCAGGCTGCCCGGGCACGGCATATTTCATTGAGTGTTACGGCGAAGCGTTTAATCCGCAGACAGGTATTGGTGATATTGAAATCTGGCTCCCCGTTAAAAACCAAGTGATGTTTCAGTAATTCATCTTCAGCAGGAGAATGATCATGACCGACAATATCAAGAACCCCCAGGTGGTATCCCGTGAAGAATGGCTTGTCGCGCGTAAAGCGCACCTGCAAAAAGAAAAAGAATTTACCCATCTACGCGACCAGTTAAGCGCTGAACGGCGAGCCTTGCCATGGGTAAAAGTCGATAAGGAATATATCTTTGAAGGACCACAAGGCAAGGAAACCTTAAGCGATTTATTCAACGGCCGCAGTCAATTGGTGGTGTATCACTTTATGTTTGCCCCCGGTTGGGAACAGGGTTGTGACGGTTGCTCGTTTTTAGCCGATCATTTTGATGGGCCCAACCTGCACCTTCCCCATCACGATGTTACCTTGCTCGCGGTATCGCGCGCGCCCTGGCAAGAATTTCAGGCATTTAAGAAACGCATGGGCTGGCAGTTCAAATGGGTTTCCTCATTCGGCAGTGATTTTAATTACGATTACCATGTCAGCCCCAGCGAAGCCGAAATAGCCGCGGGCAAGATGTATTACAACTATGAAGAGCAAGAGGGCGAACCCGGCGAGGGCCCCGGTTTCAGCGTGTTTTATAAAGACGAATCGGGCAATATTTTCCACACCTATTCCGCGTACGCCCGCGGCGGTGATATTCTGATTAATACCTATAATTTTCTGGAGCTCACGCCGAAAGGACGCAATGAAGAGGAAATTATGGATTGGATGCGACTGCACGATGAATATGAAGATGCTCAACCGACCAGGGAAGCCTGCTGTCATTGAGTCTGCGAAACAGGCGCCCGTTAGCCAAACAGGCGCCTACTTTTTGCGATCAAGCCATCTCGGCTCGAATCGTATCAAGCAATTTTTTGGTTGCGCGAATACCGGCCTCTTCACTTAATTTATTGCCTTCGTATTCAATACCGATATAGCCCTGATAATTAGCCGCCTTCACCAGCTTTAACATAGCCCGAAAGTCGATACTGCTTTCGTTGCCCTGCTCGTCAAAATCAAAACTCTTGGCACTCACCGCACCGGCATAAGGCATGAGTTCCGCCACGCCCTTGTAGATATCATATTGTTCAACACACGGGGATTCCCACATATCGCCATCGCGGCGTCGAACACAGAAATTGCCGAAATCCGGCATGGTACCGCAACGCGGGTGATCCACCGCGCGCATCACATCCGCCAACAATTTTGCATTGGAAGAAAAACCCCCGTGGTTTTCAACCAGGACATGGATATTAAAATCGTCCGAAAACTCACATAACGCACGCAGTGTTTCGGTGGAATATTTTTTCCACTCAGCCTCGGTTCCCTCGCCATGCAAGTTAATACGAATGGCAGTGCAGTCGAGATATCTGGCCGCTTCAATCCATTTTTTATGCCCCTCAACGGCGGCAGCGCGAATTTTTTTATCGGCAGACGCCATCTCCGGCTCACCGTCAACCATGATTAAAGAATTCACTATGCCATTATCTTCAGCACGTTGCTTGAGTTGGCGTAAAAACACCTGGTCTTTCGCTTTGTCCATAAAAAATTGATTAACGTACTCCACTGCACCTATGTCATAGGTTTTGCGCGCAACAACCGGAAAATCCAACGCCTTGATCTCACCGGCAAACAACGCCTTGTGCAGAGACCACTGCGCCAGGGAAATCTCGAAGTCAAAGGCTGGCGCAGCAACCGCGCCCATCGTAGCAACCCCCAGGGACGTACTACCAATGAGCCCCGCAGATGCAATAAGGAAGTGTCGACGAGAGAGGAAAAAATCTGAAGAAGACATAGGCATTGACCTTGTGATTGTTATTGACACAAGGATTCTACTGGGGGGATGGACGACAGGACAATGACTTTACGTTAGCTTACAGAGAGGGTAAAAAAGCCTGTGATGCGCATTTGCCATCACCCATAGAACACCGTATACACCGAGCGAAACCGGGACTACTGCCAGTTGCGCCGCGTACTGAATTGCGGGCGCAGGAATTCCATCTGGTCGCCGCGAATACGGTCGCTGTTGATCAGCGCCAGATATTCCGCCGTATTAGGGCAGAAGGGCAAAGCCAACAGCTCCATATTCACTTCGGTCAATAGCCGATTGCCTTTATGCTGGTTACAGCGTTTGCATGCCGCTACCACATTATTCCATTTATCTTTGCCGCCACGACTCAAAGGATGCACATGGTCACGGGATAACTGTCCGTAGGTAAAGGAGCGCCCGCAGTACAGGCATTGATAATGATCGCGCGCAAACAGGGCTGCATTGGTTAACGGGGGAATCAAGCGCATGCGCGCAAGGCGGTTGCCGCCACAGGCAATGATGGCTGGCAAATCCATGTAGGTTTGCAACCCCGTCAGACGGGAGTGACCACCGTGCACCCGGCGAACAAAACCGCCCAGGCTCCAGGCCACCAGGTCGCGCGCATAAAGACACACAGCTTCTTGCCAATGCAGCCACTCGATCGGTTGACCCGCCGTATTAAGCCGCAATATTCGTGCTTCCATCGACACCTCCAACGTAGAGAAACCGGACAAAACCAGAAACTACCACTCGAACATCGATACGCTACTACTGCTTTTACTACGTTTTTATGACAAACGCTATCGCCCTTGAGCGGTTTTATGATCTTTTAGCTATACATTGATGAAATCGTCACATCGGACTTGATAAAAGAATACTGGAGAAAGCAGAAAAAAGCTCTCTCCAGTTAGGGGGCAGGATAAAAATTTTTACGCGGATATTACGCACAAACCTTACCGCAGCGTGCTCATTTGGAGGGTGGTAAAACAGCCTCTTCGACGACGGGCGTACGAGCCGGCACTTCATCCGCTTTACGACTGACCAGCCCTTTGACCTTATCGCGAAAATATTTTTCCACGTAAAGGTAGGTGAAGCGAGAAATCAGAACGGTCAACAGAATCAGGGCCATATTAATCAGCACAGCCCAGACGCCGAGATTTTTGGGGGCCGCTTTAAACACTACTTCATACAGGTTGGAAAAAAACGAAAGGATAATGTCGTGGGTCAGGTAGATGGAATACGACCACAGCCCGATACTGCGCAACGGAGACGTGTCCAGCAGCCGCCCCACAAAACCGTGAATGGGACTGGCAAACACCATCAACAACAAACAGAAGGATGCCAAGGTCATCACAAGGTAGCCGTCGCCCCGATGCGCAAGACACACCGCAGCCACCGTCAATGCAACAGCGATGATTTCCAGCACATGAATATTGAAACGTGCCAACCCTTGCGCAATCTCATCCTTCCAGCGATACAAAAGCACGCCGCAATAAAATGCGGACATGCAGCGGATAAAGCCGTAATCAAAGGTTCCATCCATTTGTCCCGCCGGGTTAACACTGAAGAGAAAGGCATACCCCGGAATAATGATCAATAAAGGAAAGAGTTTGCTGCCGCTACGGTCGAGGGTGGTTAACAAAATAAAAAAGGCGATGTAGGTAAAAAACTCGACGCTGATACTCCAGCTGGGATGATTCCACGACAGGTAATCATGCACCCCCATGGAATGCACCAGGAACAGATTGCTGACAAAGCTGTACACATTGTTATGTTCAAACTGATCCACGCCGCCGTAACCGGCGCTGATAAAGTACTGCTTGCCCAGGATATAAGGCACCCATACCAGGAGCATAAACAAGTGCAGAGGGTAAATTCGCCCAAGCCGCAGGCTGATGTATTCCCGAAACGCTAAACCCTGGCGGATTTTATCGGCATAGGCGAGCGTCAACACAAACCCGGATAAGATAAAAAAGAAATCTACAAACAGATAACTGTTTTTAACAAAATCGAGGCTTTTGGTACCGACAATAAAATGAGAATGAAAAAGTAAGACAAGACACGCCGCAACACCGCGCAACGATTCCAGCTTGCTGTACATAGCAACCCCCTTTGCATTGTGAAGATGTCAGCTTCAAGCAGTTAAACTGCCGCAGCCTAATCTGGCGATAGCGAAAGAACAATGACAAACGGGCGGAATAAAGTGGAAAAAGCTTTCTGGTTATCACAAAAAACGTAATTGCTGTCGCGCAAATAATTTCATGCGCATTTTATCAACATAAACAGACAGCAGCGCAAATCGATAATAGAACTTAAGATGGCTAATTGGCAAACCGGCCATAAAATAAACCCCCGCTGCGGGGGGCAGCGAGGGTTTGTGTCTTACAGGATGGGAGCCCGACCTTAGGCTGATATATGGCGCAACTCCTGTTGATCCTTGCCACACAGGTCCGTGTGTATGCGTCCGTAACAGTTGCCATTATTGTTGAACGGCACGTCATACACCAGTGGGCATTGGCGGAGAGTTTTGTAGGAAATATCTCACACGCCAGCCGATTTTGGCCCACCGCCAGGTTGGACCAGAAACTCCTGCCATGTTGACCTGAGCGGGTTTATAATCGCGCCCCTTGCAGGCGGTGCCGCCCCTCACACTCATGTGGCGCAACCCCAGCCCCAAAACCCGGGCCCAAAAGCTGGAGCAGACTATGGCAGTAAAAAAGAAAGGTGCGGATTTCGAACAATCCCTCAATGCCCTTGAAACCCTGGTTAACAAGATGGAAAAGGGTGATATGACCCTGGAAGAATCACTCAAAGCCTTTGAAACCGGCATCCAGTTGACGCGCGAATGCCAGGCGCGCTTGGCGGCTGCCGAGCAACAGGTCCAAAAGCTGGTAGAAAATCAGGGAGCCATTAGCCTTGAGCCCTTTGACGCCCAAGGCGATGACGAATGAGTGAAGACTTCAGCCAGTTTGTGGCCGAGTGCCGCCAACGTGTCGATAGCGCGCTGCAAAACCTCTTACCGGTCACCAAAGGGCCGGGTGAGCGCCTGCGGGACGCCATGCGTTACAGCCTGTTTAATGGCGGCAAACGGGTCCGCCCTATCCTTGCCTACGCCAGCGGACGCGCCGTCGGCGACACACTGACGCAGGCACAACAGGCCTCGCTCGATTCCGTCGCCTGCGCGCTGGAATGCGTTCATGCCTACAGCTTGGTCCACGACGATCTGCCCGCCATGGACGATGATGACCTCCGGCGTGGCAAACCTACCTGCCATATCGCTTTTGATGAAGCCACCGCCATTCTCGCCGGCGACGCCCTACAAACCCTGGCATTTGAGTTGCTGAGTGACGCGCCGCACCTGGACGCCGCCTGCAAGCTGGCCTTGTTGCAGCAACTGACGCGTGCCTCTGGGGTGCGCGGTATGGTGTTGGGCCAGGCCATTGATCTGGCGGCAGTCAACCAACAGTTAAACCTGGACCAGCTGGAAACCATGCACCGCCACAAAACCGGTGCCTTGATCAGTGCCAGTGTGGCCATGGGCGCTATCGTGTGTGGGGCCGACGCAACGCGCCTTCAGGCATTAACCACTTATGCGGATGCTATCGGGCTGGCGTTTCAGGTGCAGGACGACATCCTGGATGTCACCACTGACACTGCCATTCTCGGCAAACAACAGGGCGCGGATGTCGCCCGCAACAAGCCTACCTATGTGTCTTTATTAGGGTTGGATAACGCACGCGCCAAAGCGCAGGAATTGCACCAGCAGGCGCTGGCGGCGCTGGCGGATTTTGATCAGCGGGCTCAGCCGTTGCGGGCGCTTTCGGCCTATATCATCGAACGCAGTCACTAAACCGCTGCCTTAACCTGGGAATGCGCATGTAATCCGGCGCTAGGCAATGGGCCGCAGCCCGCCTACAATGTCGCCTTTTGACCGGCGTAATATAAGATCAATCTTGACCAACCGATGGCAGTCAATGTTTAACGAAATACCCACAAGCCGCCCGTCCACTCCGCTCCTGGATAGCCTTGACTCTCCGGCAGAACTGCGTGCGCTCAGCGAAAAGCAGTTGCCCGAGCTGGCCGAGGAACTGCGGGCGTTCCTGCTTTACAGCGTGGGCCAGACCGGTGGTCACTTTGGTGCCGGCCTCGGCGTCGTTGAATTGACCATTGCCTTGCATTACGTCTACCAGACGCCCGATGACCGCCTGGTCTGGGATGTAGGCCACCAGACGTACCCTCATAAAATCCTGACCAATCGCCGCGAGCGCATGCACAGCATGCGTCAGGGTGGGGGCTTGTCCGGCTTTCCCAAACGCGATGAAAGTGAATACGACACCTTCGGCGTAGGACACTCCAGTACTTCCATCAGCGCCGCACTGGGCATGGCCATCGGCAGTCAGATGGCCGAGAGTGAGCGCAAATGTGTAGCCGTCATTGGCGATGGTGCCATGACTGCGGGTATGGCCTTTGAGGCCCTGAACCACGCGGCCCATATCGACAGCGACATGTTAGTCATCCTCAATGACAACAATATGTCTATTTCCCCGAATGTCGGCGGTCTGGCCACCTATCTCTCCAAGATTTGGGGCAGCAAGTTTTACAATTCCCTGCGCGAAGGCAGTAAGCAAGTACTCACCAAGATCCCTCAGGCCTGGGAATTCGCCCGCCGCACGGAAGAGCATTTCAAAGGCTTTGTCTCACCCGGCACGCTGTTCGAAGAAATGGGCTTTAACTATATTGGCCCTATCGACGGCCATGACCTGATCAGCCTGGTGCGCTACCTGCGCAACCTGCGTGAAGTCAAAGGCCCCAAGCTGCTGCACGTGATTACCCAGAAGGGCAAGGGCTTTGGCCCGGCAGAAGCAGATCCAGTGGGCTATCACGCCCTCAACAAGATCGAGCCCAAAAAGACCGTCATCAAAAACGCCAATATCACCGTTAAACCCAAATACCAGCAGGTATTTGGCGATTGGTTGTGCGATATGGCGGCGCAAGATGAGCGCCTGGTCGGCATCACGCCAGCGATGTGTGAAGGTTCAGGCATGGTGGAATTCGCACAAAATTTCCCCGAGCGCTTCTATGATGTGGCGATTGCTGAGCAGCACGCTGTGACGCTTGCAGCGGGTATCGCTTGCGAGGGCCAGAAGCCTGTAGTGGCGATCTACTCCACCTTTTTACAGCGTGCCTATGATCAATTGATCCACGACGTGGCGCTGCAAAACCTGGATGTTACCTTTGCCATTGACCGCGCCGGCATGGTGGGCGAAGACGGCGCGACCCATGCCGGCGCGTTTGATATCAGCTTCCTGCGCTGTATCCCGAATATGGTGATTGCCGCACCGAGCGATGAAAACGAATGCCGTCAGCTGCTCTATACGGCTTATCAGCACCCGGGCCCGGCTGCCGTACGCTATCCGCGCGGTACCGGCACCGGTGTCGCTATCCATGCTGCAATGACCGAACTACCTATCGGCAAAGGGCTGGTAAAACGGGAAGGCAAGCAGGTCGCCATTCTGAATTTCGGTACATCACTGGCCAGCGCGTTACAGGCGGCGGAAAAACTTAACGCCAGTGTGTGCGATATGCGTTTTGTGAAACCGTTGGACACTGACCTGATTGAACGCATGGCCGCAGAACACAGCCTGTTGGTAACTCTGGAAGAAAACGTTATTGCCGGTGGCGCCGGCGCCGCGGTGAGTGAATACCTGGCTAGTATCGGTGTGGTGATGCCAATACTGCACCTGGGATTCAGCGACCGCTTTGTGGAGCAGGACAGCCAGAAACAACAACTGGCTGACCAAGGGCTGGACGCCGCCGGTATTGAGCAGGCTGTCCTCGCCCGTCAGGCCTTACTGGCGGGGAAAAAAATCGTTGCGGGTTGATCGAGACTGTTAATCGAGCTTCAGGAGTGAATCATGAGC
This sequence comes from uncultured Cellvibrio sp., assembly GCA_946481735.1. The sequence continues at coordinate 26,455 of CAMLOU010000024.1, read as the reverse complement.
GGACACATTGCCAAGTTATCCCATCAGGTGTTTTTCTGGCTAAAGAACCCGGATTCTGCCGAAGATCTGGAACAACTGCTTATCGGCATCCGCAGCCTATCCGCCATAGAAACTGTGCGCGGTATGCATGTGGGCGTGCCCGCCGCGACCGAGCAACGCCCGGTCATCGACAACAGTTACAGCGCCTCCGAATTGCTCTTCTTCGATAGCATCGAAGACCAGAATGCCTACCAGACGCACCCCTTGCATGAACAATTCATCGCCGATTACTCCCACCTGTGGAGTAAGGTGATGGTGTTTGACTCCATCAGCCGCGCCACCGAAAACGAGTTTGGCTTGTAGCCATTCAACGTTCCCAGGGCACACCTGCGGCAAACTTCTCGACCAGAAAATCGATAAACAACCGGACCTTGGCGGCGAGATAACGTTGCTGTGGGTACAGGACCCATACGCCGGTATCGGTAAATTGATACTCATCCAGTACCGACACCAGTTGCCCGCTCGCCAGGTATTCGGTCACGTAATAGTCCGGCAGCTGCGCCAGACCAATGCCGCGCAAGGCAGCATCCACCAGCGCGGGGCCGGAGTTGGCGTGCCAGTTGCCAGTCACCACTAGGTCCTTACGCGCGCCTTTATCCAGAAACAGCCAGTGATCGCGCGAACCGATCAGGCAATTGTGCTGCTCCAGCTCCGCCAGGGTGCGCGGCTGCGGATGGTGAGCGAAATAATCCGGTGAGCCCACCACAAATTCCCGGCGATGACACAAACGGCGCGCAATCAATGTGGATTCTTTAAGCACGCCCATGCGAATCGCAATATCGTAGCCCTCTTCAATCAATTCCAATTGCCGATTGGTCAGGTGCATACTGATCTTTAATTGCGGATACAGAGTATGGAATTCATTCACCAGCGGGGCAATATAGCGTTCGCCGAATGTCGTTGCGGCCGTAATCTTTAACAGGCCCGTGGGGTTGGTCTGGTGATGATCCAGGGCCAGTTCGGCATCCTTGAATCCTTCAAATAACTGACGGCAACTCTCGTAATAGAGCGCCCCGCTGTCGGTCAGACGGATCTGGCGGGTGGTGCGATACAGCAGCTGGGTGCCGAGTTGCTGCTCCAACTGACTGACCAAACGGCTGATGTGCGAACTTGATACTTGCAATTGACGAGCTGCTGCCGAAAAATTCCCTAATCGCACCACTTCGACAAAGGCTTCAATTCTCTCCCAACGTTGCATTATTGTCCCTCTGCAATAATTATCTGTGTTAATCGATGTTTATGATGTGTGCGGGGATAGTCTACACTGATCGACTCGCCCAATGAATCCGTTAAAACAAACCTTAACCCTTGCGCTCTAAGCTGCTTCTATCAACTCCCGGAGGAATGCCCATGAAATCCCGTGCTGCCGTCGCCTTTGCCGCTGGAAAGCCCCTCGAACTTGCCGAAATCGATGTTCAAGGCCCCAAGCAGGGAGAGGTCCTGGTGCGGATCGTGGCTACCAGCGTCTGCCATACCGATGCCTATACCCTGTCAGGCGCTGATCCGGAGGGTTTGTTCCCGGCCGTGCTGGGCCATGAAGGTGCCGGCATTGTCGAGGAAGTTGGCCCGGGCGTGACCAGCCTCAAGCCGGGCGACCATGTCATTCCGCTATACACCGCCGAATGCGGCAAGTGTAAATTTTGCCTTTCCGGCAAGACCAATCTGTGCGGCGCCGTGCGCGCAACCCAGGGCAAAGGCCTGATGCCGGACTCCACCTCCCGTTTTTCCCTTGATGGCAAACCCCTGTTTCACTACATGGGCACCTCGACCTTCTCTGAATATACCGTGTTGCCTGAAGTGTCCCTTGCCAGGATTTCTCCTGAAGCTCCGCTGGATAAAATTTGCTTGCTGGGCTGTGGCGTCACCACCGGGATCGGCGCGGTGATCAATACCGCCAAGGTACAGCCGGGCTCCACTGTCGCGGTATTCGGTTTGGGCGCCATCGGCCTGGCTGTTATTCAAGGCGCGAAGATGGTGAATGCCGCGCGCATCATTGCCATCGATATCAACCCCGACAAATTCGCCCTCGCCCAACAATTCGGCGCAACCGATTTTGTGAATCCGAAAGACCATGCCGATCCCATTCAACAGGTAATTATTGATATGACTGACGGGGGGGTGGACTACTCCTTCGAATGTATCGGCAACGTGAATGTCATGCGCTCAGCGCTGGAGTGCTGCCATAAGGGCTGGGGTGAATCTATCATCATCGGCGTGGCCGGTGCCGGCCAGGAAATCGCTACCCGCCCCTTCCAACTGGTCACCGGGCGAGTGTGGAAAGGCTCGGCCTTTGGCGGTGTGAAGGGCCGCAGCCAGCTACCCGGCTATGTGGAACAATATATGCGCGGCGAGATCAAGATTGATGAGTTCATCACTCACGACATGCCCTTCGAGAAGATCAACGAAGCGTTTGATCTGCTGCATGAAGGCAAGAGCATCCGCACGGTGCTGCATTATTAGTGCGTTCCCGTAGGTCGGATTAGCGCAGCGTAATCCGACAACTATGGCTTCAAATAAGACCGCGTCGGATTGCGCTACGCTAATCCGACCTACGACAACTGCCTAACAACGGAATGATCATGACAGATACATCCCTTACCCTGGTGTCCGCCACCAAAAGCTTCGGTGGTTGGCTCAAGCGTTACAAGCATAGCTCCAGCACACTCAATTGCGAGATGATCTTCGCCATCTACCTGCCGCCCCAGGCAGAAAGCGGCTCGGTGCCATTGTTGTGGTGGCTCTCCGGCCTTACCTGTACCGACGAAAACTTTATGCAAAAGGCCGGGGCACAACGCATTGCCGCCGAACTCGGCCTGGCGATCGTCTGCCCGGACACCAGCCCGCGCGGCGTTGATCTGCCGGGCGAAGACGACAGTTACGATTTCGGCTCCGGTGCCGGTTTTTACGTCAACGCCACGCAAGCTCCCTGGAGCAGCCATTACCGCATGTACGACTACATCGCCGATGAGCTGCCCGCGCTGGTGCGCAATCACTTCCCGGTGAATGGCCGCGAAGCGATCAGCGGTCATTCCATGGGCGGCCACGGGGCGCTGGTGCTGGCACTGCGTAACCCCACGCGCTACGCCTCGGTATCCGCCTTCGCGCCGATTGCCAATCCGAGTAACTGCCCCTGGGGTCAAAAAGCCTTTAGCGGTTATCTGGGTGACAACCAGGATTTGTGGGCGCAGTACGATGCCTGTGAGTTGATTGCCAGCGGTGCGTCCAAGCAGCCGCTGTTGATTGACCAGGGCGACAGCGACAACTTCCTCAAAGACCAGTTAAAGCCCGAGCAACTGGAGCGCGCCTGCCGCGACTATAACCACCCACTCACCCTGCGTTACCAACCCGGCTACGATCACAGCTATTTCTTTATCGCGACCTTTATTGAAGCGCATCTGCGTTATCACGCAGAGCATCTCCAGAACCCGTGATGGGGCTCGGCAAGGATGCCGCTTTAATCGGCCAACGCGCCGCCTGCCTTTACTTCCCTTTACGCCATTTTGGTCAGGCCAGACCGCGTCTACACCTTGCTCATGCCCACGCTTTCGGGTAACCTTTTGCCCAATAGATTATATTATATTATTAATTAAATCCGATTTTCTGACTCAGCCCTGGCTTTGATACCCTGGTCTCGATAGTAGTAACGCACCCCCCGGTTGCGCCGATTGTTATCAGGCTCGTGAGTGTGAATTGATGTCTGACAATAACAAGATCAAAAAACCCCTTCGCTCGGCGCAATGGTTCGGCCAGAGAGATAAGAACGGTTTTATGTACCGCAGCTGGATGCGCAACCAGGGCATGCCTGAGCATCATTTTCAGGGGCGGCCCATCATCGGTATCTGCAATACCTGGTCGGAACTGACTCCCTGTAATGCCCATTTCCGTGAACTGGCCGACCGTGTGCGTCGCGGTGTATTGGAAGCAGGCGGCGTGCCGGTAGAGTTCCCGGTGTTCTCCAACGGCGAATCCAATCTGCGCCCGACCGCCATGTTGACCCGCAACCTGGCCTCAATGGATGTGGAAGAGTCCATCCGTGGTAATCCCATTGATGGGGTCGTGCTCCTGGCAGGGTGTGACAAGACCACGCCGGCGCTACTGATGGGCGCCGCCAGCTGCGATCTGCCGACCATCGTCGTCACCGGTGGTCCAATGCTCAATGGCAAACACAAGGGAATGGATGTCGGCTCGGGCACCCATGTCTGGCGGATGAGTGAGGATTACAAGGCTGGCCTGATTTCCCTGCAGGAATTTATGGATGCGGAAGCGGATATGTCGCGCTCCGCCGGCACCTGCAACACCATGGGTACCGCATCGACCATGGCATGCATGGTGGAAGCCATGGGCGCCTCCCTGCCCCACAATGCCGCGATTCCGGCGGTCGATGCACGCCGCAATGCCTTGGCCTTCGCTTCCGGTGTGCGCATCGTGCAAATGGTGGCGGAAGACCTGAAACTATCGCAATTACTGACCCGCGAGGCCTTCATCAATGCCATTCGGGTCAATGCGGCCATCGGCGGCTCGACTAACGCGGTGATCCATTTGAAAGCCATTGCCCAGCGGGTCGGTGTTGAGTTGACGCTGGATGACTGGCAAACCTACGGCCAAGGCGTGCCGACCCTGGTGAACCTGCAACCATCCGGCCAGTATCTGATGGAAGAGTTTTACTACGCCGGGGGCCTGCCAGCGGTGTTGCGGCGGCTGGGCGAGGCGAATCTGTTACATACCGCCGCATTGACGGCGAACGGCAAGAGCCTGTGGGACAACAATCGCGATGCACCCTGTTACAACGACGACGTGATCCGCCCCTTGAATAACCCCTTGTGCACCAGCGGCGGTATCTGCATCCTGCGCGGTAACCTGGCGCCGCGCGGTGCGGTGCTTAAACCCTCCGCCGCCACGCCGGGCTTGATGAATCACCGCGGACGCGCCGTGGTATTCGAGAATTTCGAGCATTACAAAGAGCGCATCATGGACCCGCACCTGGAGGTGGATGCCTCGTCGGTTCTGGTCCTGAAAAACTGTGGCCCCAAGGGTTACCCCGGCATGGCAGAAGTGGGCAACATGGGTTTGCCGCCGAAGCTCTTGAAACAGGGTGTAACGGACATGCTGCGTATCTCCGACGCGCGCATGAGCGGCACCGCATTCGGCACCGTGGTGTTACATGTCGCCCCGGAGGCGATGGAACTGGGTCCGCTGGCCGCCGTGCAGGATGGCGACATGATTCATCTTGATGCGCACAGCGGATTGCTGGAGATCGACATCAGCAACGAAGAATTACAGGCACGCATCGCGCAACTGCGTGTCACGCGCAAACCGGTACAACCCGGCGGTTATCTACAGTTGTATATTGACCATGTGATGCAGGCCGACGAAGGCTGCGATTTTGATTTTCTGGTGGGCTGTCGCGGTGCTGAAGTGCCCGCGCATTCTCACTGACACAATCAAACCCATTAACCACAGCATGCATATAACAACCTAAGAGCCGCCGATGAATCTCAGTAACCAGTACCCGAGTTTGCGCGGGAAGATTGTATTGATCACCGGCGGTGCCTCCGGCATTGGCGCTAACCTGGTGGAGGCGTTTTGTCGACAGCATGCACGCGTGGCATTTATCGATATCCGCAATGAGGATGCCGAAAAATTGGTGGCCTCACTGAGTGATATTCCCGACTGCACAGCGCCGGTGTATTACCACTGTAATTTATTGAATATCCCGCGCGTGCAGGAAACCATCGCCCGGGTGCGCAAAGAATTAGGGCTGGTGAGCGTGCTGATCAACAACGCCGCCAACGACACACGCCACGATTTTCGGAAAGTGACGGTGGCCTATTGGGATGAACGCCTGGCAGTCAATTTACGGCATCATTTTTTTGCGGCGCAGGCAGTTTACTGGCACATGAAAGAGTTGGGCGGCGGTTCCATCATCAACCTCGGCTCCATGAGCTGGTACGCCACCCAGGGTGGCATGCCCGGTTACACCAGCTCGAAAGCCGCGATTGAAGGTTTGACGCGCGGCCTGGCGCGGGACATGGGCGCCGACAATATCCGCGTGAATACGCTGGTCCCTGGCTGGGTAATGACGGAACGGCAGTTGGCGATGTTGATGAATGAAAAAAGTGCGCAGGCCATTCTTGATAACCAGTGCATGAAAAAAAATGTCATGCCGGAAGATATCAGTGCAATGGCGCTGTTCCTGGCGTCGGACGACAGCCGGGTGTGCACCGCGCAACACTTCATCGTCGACGGCGGCTGGATTTAATACGACGCTGTAAACTGCAAACCGTAGGTCGGATTAGCGCAGCGTAATCCGACAAAAAACAGCCAGGAAAGAAAATACATTTTAAAAAAGCACAACATAAAAATTACGGGTGATTGTTAACATATTTCACCCGGGCATTGTCGGATTACGCTGCGCTAATCCGACCTACACAAGCGATTAATGTAATACGTGAACATCAAATAATTTTATCGTCACGAGGAAGCCACAATGAAACGATTATTACGCTCGCTCTACACCGCCACGCTTGCATCCAGCTTGCTGATTGCCAGTACCGCCTCAGCATTGACCGTCGGTTTTTCCCAGGTTGGTTCGGAAAGCGGCTGGCGCACCAGCTTTTCTGAATCGGTTAAGGCCGAAGCAGAAAAACGCGGCATTAACCTGAAATTTTCCGACGCGCAACAAAAACAGGAAAACCAGATTAAAGCTGTGCGCAGTTTTATCGCCCAAGGTGTCGATGCCATCATCATTGCCCCGGTGGTCGAAACCGGTTGGCAACCGATCCTGATGGAAGCCAAACGCGCGCGCATTCCGGTGGTGATCGTTGATCGCAATGTGGCCGTCAACAACGATTCGCTTTACCTCACCCGCATTGCACCGGACTTCGAACTGGAAGGTGAAAAAGCGGCAAACTGGTTGATGGAAAAAACCGACGGCAAATGCAACATCCTTGAACTGCAAGGCACCGTTGGCTCCAGCGCGGCTATCGGGCGGATGAAAGGGTTTAATAAAGTGTTGGCGCAACACCCGGACGCGAAGATTGTACGCAGCCAGACCGCTGAATTTACCCGCGCCAAAGGCAAGGAAGTGATGGAGAGTTTGTTGAAAGCCGAAGGCGGCGGCAAAAATATTTGTGCGCTGTGGTCCCACAACGACGAGATGGCCTTGGGCGCTATCCAGGCCATCAGAGAAGCCGGACTGCAACCGGGCAAAGATATCCTCGTCGTGTCTGTCGATGCGGTTGACGATGCGCTTAAAGCTATTGTTGATGGCAGCATCAATGTATCGGTTGAACTCAGTCCGCACCTCGGTGGCCCGGCCTTCGATGTGATCGAACAATACCGCAACGGCAAAAAAGATTTTGAAAAATGGATTCGCATGGGTGGCAACGTCTTCACCGCCGAAAACGCCGCCGATGAATTAGCTAAACGCAAATAATGTAGGTCGGATTAGGCGCACCGCGCCGTAATCCGACACTGGTTCATTAATTTCTCCGCGTCGGATTACGCTGCGCTAATCCGACCTACTGCGACGATTTATTTATGTCTACTACTACGGCTGTTCTCCAGTTACGGGGAATCCATAAAAAATTTCCCGGCGTGCATGCGCTGAAAGGCGTGGACTTTACGCTGCGTGCCGGCGAGATCCATGCGTTGCTCGGTGAAAACGGTGCAGGCAAATCCACCCTGATTAAAGTCATGACCGGTGTTTACGCCCGCGACGGCGGCGACATCTTGCTGGAGGGAAAACCGATCTTCCCAAGCAACACAGGCGACGCCCAAGCGTTGGGCATCAGCACCGTGTATCAGGAGGTCAACCTGCTGCCCAACCTCAGTGTTGCGCATAATATTTTTCTTGGGCGCGAGCCGAAGCGCTGGGGACTGATCGACTGGAAAACCATCAATCGGCAATCCCATGCATTACTGAAAGATTACGACCTGGATATTGACGTGACGCGACCGCTGTCCAGCTACTCCATCGCCGTGCAACAATTGATTGCTATCGCACGGGGTGTGGATATGTCAGCCAAGGTGTTGATCCTTGACGAGCCAACCGCGAGCCTCGACGCCGATGAAGTGCAATCCCTGTTTCGCATTATGCGCAGCTTGAAAGAGCGCGGTATCGGCATCGTGTTTGTCACGCACTTTCTCGATCAGGTGTACGCCGTGTGTGATCGCATTACGATCTTGCGCAATGCAGAATTAGTGGGCGAATTCGACGCTGCCACACTGGGCCGCCCTGAACTGGTGGGGCACATGCTCGGCAAAGAACTGGCCGCATTGGAAGAACGTATGCATCAGACAGCCGGTGAGCAACAACGACCGTCTGCCTTAAAGCTCACCCAGGTCGGCAGAGCCGGCTCATTGGAACCTATTGATCTGCAAGTTGCGCAAGGTGAAGTGGTCGGACTCGCGGGCTTACTGGGTTCGGGCCGCACCGAATTGTGTCGATTGATCTTCGGCGTGGATAAAAAGCAAACCGGTACCGTGATCTTTCACGGCAAAGACATTCATTTGTCTTCCACGAAAGAAGCCATCGATCTGGGTATGGGTTTGTGCCCGGAAGATCGCAAACACGACGGCATCCTCGGGCCCTTGTCAATTCGCGAAAATATTATCCTCGCCCAACAAATCAAGCAGGGCTGGTGGCGATTTATTCCGCGTAAACAGCAAAATGCTATCGCTGAAAAATATGTAAAAGATATTAATATCGCCACGTCAGATATTGAAAAGCCCATTGAACAACTCAGCGGCGGCAATCAGCAAAAAGTGATCCTGGCCCGTTGGCTCGCGTCGAACCCCAGCCTGTTAATCCTCGATGAACCTACACGCGGTATCGACATCGGCGCCCACGCCGAGATTATTAAATTAATTCGCCAATTGTGCGACCAGGGTTTATCGCTGATCGTTGCCTCATCTGAACTGGAGGAGCTGGTGGCCTTCAGTGATAAGGTGGTGGTCTTGCGTGATCGCAAAAAGGTGGCGGAATTAACCGGCGCTGATATCCAACCCGATACCATCATGCGCGCCATTGCTTCCGCGTAAACCTCATTAGCCGAGATGTAAAAGCGAGCTCATACTATGAATGCCTTGTTATCCAACCCGCAGTTGCGCCGATATATCTGGCCGGTTGCCGGACTCCTGCTTCTGCTGTTAATCAACCTGGTTATTTCACCGGAGTTTTTTAACCTGACGTTTAAAGATGGCCGCTTCTACGGCAGCCTGATTGATGTGTTAAACCGCGCAGCACCTATTGCACTCCTGGCTATCGGTATGACATTAGTGATCGCGACCGGCGGTGTGGATTTGTCCGTCGGATCGGTCATGGCGATTGCCGGTGCAGTCAGCGCATATCTAATTGTCTCCGGCGTGGACAGCCTCACCGTTATCATCGCTGGCGGCTTGGTAGCCGGTTTAGTGGGCGGCATGATCAACGGGGTGTTGGTGGGCTATTTAAATATCCAGCCCATCGTGGCCACGTTAATTTTAATGGTGGCCGGGCGCGGTGTTGCGCAATTAATTAATGAAGGGCAAATCGTCACGTTTCAGCACGAGGCATTCAGCTTTCTCGGTACCGGTTACTTTCTCGGGCTGCCTTTCCCCGTCGTACTGGTAATCATTACTTTTGTACTGGTGCAATTGCTGATGCGGCGTACCGCCCTGGGTTTATATGTGGAAGCTGTCGGTGCCAATGCCTCCGCGAGTCGTTATCTGGGTATTAACGCCAAGGCCATTAAACTCAGTGTGTATTGCCTGGCCGGTTTGTGTGCGGCCCTGGCGGGGATGATTGCCGCCGCCGATATCAAAGGTTCGGATGCAAACAACGCCGGCTTATGGTTGGAGCTGGATGCGATCCTTGCGGTCGTGATCGGCGGCGCATCGCTGATGGGTGGGCGTTTTTCATTGCTGCTGTCCATCATCGGCGCACTGATTATCCAGACGCTTACCGTCACCATCATCATGAGCGGCATTCCACCCAAATTTAATTTATTGATCAAGGCGTCGGCCATTATCCTGGTATTACTGATGCAATCTCCGCGCTTCCAGCAACAGTTGTCCAGCCTTATGTTGTGGAGAAAGCGCCATGGTTAATCGCAAATTTATTCCGTTGATCGTCACCTGTTGCCTGTTCTTTTTATTGTTTGGTATCGGCTCGGTGCAATTCGAATCCTTCGGCACACCACGGGTATTTTTTAATTTATTAACCGACAACGCCTTCCTGATTATTGCCGCCGTCGGCATGACATTTGTCATCTTGTCAGGCGGTATTGATCTCTCTGTCGGTGCAGTTATCGCCCTCACCGGCGTCATCAGCAGCGTATTGATTTCACAATACAACTGGCACCCGTTGGTGGTATTTCCGGTCGTGTTATTACTCGGCACCGGCTTCGGCGCAGCCATGGGTGCGCTGATTTATGTGTATAAATTGCAACCCTTTATCGTGACGCTGGCCGGTATGTTCCTCGCGCGCGGCCTGGCCAGCGTGATCAGTGAAGAATCCATTCCGATCACTCACGAATTCTACGACGCGGTGTCCATGTTCGGTTTTGAATTACCGGGCGGCGCCTGGATCGGCAGCTCCACCATCATTTGTTTAGTGGTGCTTGTCATCGCTATTATCGCAGCGCATTACACGCGCTTTGGTGGCCGGGTCTATGCGCTGGGTGGCGACAATAACTCCGCTGCCCTGATGGGTGTTCCCCTCGCCAGTACCACCATCGCCATCTACGCCACCAGCTCATTCCTCGCCACGCTGTCTGGCATTGTGTATTCCTTCTACACCTTCTCTGGCTATTCACTCGCCGCCGTCGGCGTAGAACTGGATGCAATTGCGGCAGTGGTTATTGGCGGCACCTTGCTGACCGGCGGTTACGGGTATGTGATTGGAACCTTGGTCGGCGTACTGATTATGGGCGTAGTACAAACCTATATTTCCTTCGACGGCACCCTGAGCAGCTGGTGGACCAAGATCGTCATTGGCGTGTTGCTGTTTTGTTTTATTGCTATGCAGCGGGCATTGAGTAGAGCACAGTAATCAAAATGAATTACGGGTGATGTGATGAGCTCGCATCACCCGTTTGTTCTCCTACAGACGACGCGCTTGTCGATTCGCTATTTTCCTGTTCATCCTGAACATCACTCTCTATCGGTGCCGCTTCCTCGAACTGTCCAGGCTCGTTAATACCCTCCGAAGAATCACCTTCACTGCCTTCAACTTCCGGTTCGCTGTCCTCGCGCGGCTCTGCTTCAACATCGCCCTCATCCAATGAATCCAGCGGGATCAAATCCTCCGGTAATACCTCGCGAATTTTTTCCACCGGGCTTTCGAGTGGGCTTTCCAATGGACTTTCTTCTTCCATATCGCCAACGTCATCCGGGGATTCAACCACGCGGAATCGCAGGATACCGATGACTTGATTCGCTTCGGTGACGACGTGGATTTGCCATCGCCCGCTGGGATAAGGGGGGAAATTTAACTTGTGGGTCCAGGCGCGATAACCGGCTTCACGCCCGCCGCTAATGTCCAGGGCGATTTTATCCACTATGCGCCCGCTGCGCCGCCAAACGTGATAGATCCGCTCATTCAATCCGCGCGGTGCGCGAATGGCGGTGTAGGCGTAAAGTCCGGAACGCAATTGCTCCACTGTGATGACGTTTAGTGAATTTTCCGGCGAGCGATTCCGGTCATCAATGCGATCGGTCACTGCCACTTCGGTCAAGCGCAAGGTTGCCGGTGGAATCCAGGCACGCACCGAGACACCGATAACGGCCACCACCACAATGCCGGCTATGGTGAGCAAACTGCGCTTCCACCAGTTGAACGGCAATGCACGCACAATACCCGGCAGTGACAAAAGGATGGCGATGCCCAACGACAGCAAATAACTTTTTGGTGTGGGCAGCTGAAAAATAATCGGCAAGGCTGTTAACAGCACGGCGAACAAGGTGACGCCATGAAAGATAAAGTACAGCCAGCGTTTGGCAGCCAGCCAGCGATAATAGATGGGATCGACAATGGAGATAAACGCGGCGATGATCAACAGCGAAGTAAAGACCATCTGCCCACCGTTCCACACGGTGGTGATAAAGAAAAAGGGGACAACAAAAAACAAACTTTCCTGATGCACCAGCTGCGTGGCAAAGCTCAACAACGGTGGCGGTAATTTAAAACCGAACCAGGAAGACACACTGCGCTGTAATAAATTTTCCAGCGCCAGCCAACCCCAGCTGAGCAACATCAATGACGAGACAAGCTGGGCAAACTTTTCCTGCTCGCGTTCCACCAACAGAAAACTGGCCACACCGGAAACAAAACCAAACAGCGCCACCGCCCAGGGAAAGCGGGTTACCAATGCAATAATGCGCAGCACCAACATCTTGGTAAAGTTCATTGCACTGGCTACCAGTGGTCGCATCATCACATCGATTATTCTCGCCGGGTCAAATATACAAAAGGCGATAACATAGCTGATGTTATCGCCTTTATCAGTGGTATGACGCACTTACTGCAAGAGCGTCTTAGCTGGTTTGCGTTACTCGGTGGCGTGCACCTGACGTTCAAGCTTGTGTCGCATAAAGAACAGCAAACCAAATGCCAGGATCAAAAACGCCGGGAACAACGCCAGGTTTTGCAAAGTGGCCTGCCCGGCCGCCACCTCAACAGCTTCGGCGGTGATGCCACTGGCAACCGCTTCTGCCTTGGCTTCGTCGAGCCAGCGCCCGATAACCGGGTTCCAGATCGACATGGAGAACATGCCCGCACCGCCAATCAATGACATCCCCAAAGCACCGGTCTTGGGCTGGTACTCGCTGATAAAACCGATCATGGTCGGCCAGAAATAGGTCACGCCCAACGCAAAGACTACCGCCGAGATATACACCATCACGCCCGAGGCCGTGCTCAGCAAGAAGATACCAATGGTGGTCACAATCGCTGACATCAACAGCACACCAACAGCGTTAAAGGCTTCTACAATCGGCCCTGCAAAATAGCGACCCAGAGCCATCACACCGGTCACCAGAGCCAGGAACAGCATCGGATGCGCACCGGAGGCGCCAAAGATCAATTCGGCCCACTGAGTAGTACCAAATTCGGAAGCAGCGGTGAGCGTCATGCAGAAGAACATAAAGATAAATAATGGCGAGAAGAGCGCGCGAATGTTGGTTGCGGTGGAGGTTTCTGAGTTCGCGGTCGCCGGGAATGGATGACCGAAGATCATAAAGCCGTAGATGATGGTAGGAATAATCATCACCGCAATTTGCAATTGCCAGCCCAGCCCCATCTTGGTCATCGCTGCCGATACCAAAGCACCGATCACAATGCCACCCGGGAACCACACATGGAATTTATTCAGCATGGCGGTTTTGCGGGTGTGATACATGTCGGCAATCAGCGGGTTACACGCCGCCTCCACAGAACCGTTAGCAAAACCGATGAAGAAGCTGGATAACAACAAGGTCCAGAAACCGGTAGCGGTCATGGTCAACACCAGACCGAGCAGGTGACAAATAAACGCCAGGTACAGTAATTTTTTTGCACCCAGATAGTTATAGATCAAACCACCGAACATCATCGCGACCGGAAAGCCGAAGAATGCCATACCGTTGATCCAGCCGAGCTGCTGGTTGGTCAGATCAAAACTGAGGCTGAGGTCGTTGAGGATACCCGCACGAATAGCGAAGGTCATGGCGGTAACAATCAATGCGATACAACTCGCATTAAAAATGCGGGAGGGATTAACGGTATTAACCATAGCGTTTACCTGATTATTGTTGTGACGATGTTATGTGTTGTTGGTTCATGACTTAACTTATGGCATCAAGTAAGGTGCGCGCGCTTTGCATCACCCCACCTGATAAGCACATGGGTTACAGTGCTGTCCAGGTACCGTTGGCGCCGGATGAATGTAGCACGGCCTGAATAAAACGCATACCTTCAACACCGGTTTCTATACCGGGTACCCAGGCTTGCATCTCATGGGTTTTACCTTGCTGACGCGCCAACAGGATATCGGCAAAATCCTGGTATAAATTGGCAAAGCCTTCAAGATAACCTTCCGGATGGCCGCCCGGCGTACGCATACCGCGCGCAGCTACGTCGCTGCCAATATCACCGCGACGGGTAACGCGCTGACGCGGCTTGTTCAATTCACAGAACCACAATTCGTTGGGGTTTTCCTGTGCCCATTCGATGCCGGCTTTTTCACCGTATACACGAATGCGCAAACCGTTTTCACAACCCGGTGCAACCTGGCTGCTCCACAACATGCCTTTGGCTCCGTTGGCAAAACGCAACATGACGTGCACGTTGTCGTCCACCGGGCGGCCATCCACAAAACTGGCCAGGTCGGCACACACAGTTTCCACTTTTTGTTGCGTGATAAAACGGGCGAGTTGAAACGCATGGGTACCGATGTCCCCCAGGCAACCGGCCAGGCCGGAACGGGCGGGATCGGTGCGCCAGGATGCTTGTTTATTATCATCGCCGGCCGCTTCAGTGAGCCACTCTTGCGGATATTCCACCTGCACCACGCGCAACTTACCCAACTTGCCCTGCGCAACCAATTCACGCGCGTAGCGCACCAGGGGATAACCGCTGTAGTTGTGCGTCAAACCGAAGAAGCAACCCGATGATTGCACAAGCTTTTCCAGCTCCAGCGCTTCTTCAAGTGTGCGTGTTACCGGTTTATCGCAAATGACATCCATACCTGCTTCAAGACAGGCTTTGGCAACGGGAAAGTGCATGTGGTTCGGGGTAACGATGACGACGACCTGCGCACCATCCGGGCGATTTTTTTCTGCGCGAATCATGTCTTCATAAGAGGTATAAGCGCGATCGGCAGCAATGTGCAAATCCGCAGCAGACGCCTGAGCTATATCCGGTTTGGATGAAAGTGCACCGGCGACCAATTCAAAGCGGTCATCTATCCGCGCCGCAATACGATGCACTGCACCGATAAAAGCACCGCGACCACCGCCAACCATTGCGTATCGAATTTTGGGAGTTGTCATTGTGAATCTTCTTCTGTGTGTTGTTGATAGAGCCTGCACAGCGGCACTGTGCAGGTCGGGCGCGAATTAAATTTTTAAACCGAGGATGCGGCGATTTGCCACTTCATCCGTACCGCCTTTGGCAAAATCATCAAAGGCCTTTTCTGTAACGCGGATGATGTGTTCCTGAATAAACTTCGCACCTTCTTTCGCGCCGTCTTCCGGATGTTTCAGACAGCATTCCCACTCCAGTACCGCCCAACCTTCATAATTGTAAGCAGCGAACTTGGAGAAGATTTGTTTGAAGTCGACCTGACCATCGCCCAGTGAACGGAAACGCCCGGCGCGATCTACCCAATTTTCATAACCACCATAAACACCTTGCTGGGCAGTGGGATTAAATTCCGCATCCTTCACATGGAACATCTTGATGCGGTCGTGATAGCGGTCGATAAACGCGAGGTAATCCAGTTGTTGCAACACAAAATGGCTGGGATCAAACAGAATATTGCAGCGCGGATGATGTTCAACCGCAGCAAGAAAACGCTCAAAGGTCGCGCCGTCGTGCAAGTCTTCACCGGGATGGATTTCATAACACACATCCACACCCGCTTTATCAAACGCATCCAGAATCGGTAACCAACGGGCGGCCAATTCGCGGAAACCGGTATCCACCAGACCGGCGGGACGCTGAGGCCACGGATACAAATAAGGCCACAATAGTGCGCCGGAAAAGGTCGCATGCGCATTAAGCCCGAGGTTCTTGCTCGCTTGCGCCGCCAACATCAATTGATTCACCGCCCACTTCTGGCGCTCCACGGGATTTCCGCGGACAGACTCAGGCGCAAAGCCGTCAAACATTTCGTCGTAGGCCGGGTGCACGGCGACCAACTGGCCCTGCAAATGCGTGGATAATTCCGTGACCACCAAATCGTGTTTGGCCAGGATAGATTTGAACTCGTTGCAGTATTCCATGCTGGTTGCCGCGCGCTCCAGATCAAACACGCGACCATCCCAGGTAGGAATCTGTACGCCTTTAAAGCCCAGGCTGCTGGCCCAGGCGGCGATAGTATCCAGGGAATTGAAGGGCGCTTCATCACTACAGAATTGTGCGAGAAATATTGCAGGACCTTTGAGGGTTTTCATGGCCGTTCTCCAAAGCGATTTCAGATGAATTTATTGTAATGAGGGTATTGTCAGGCAATTTATAGTCCGCAAGACTTTATTCGATGTCGTATAGCGGTGCGACAGATCAAACAGTAATTTACACAACTTAACGCTGCTCGGACAGCAGTGATTTTTACGCGTTCAAACGGCGCCAAATTTTTCATCTCGCCATGAAACAACTTGCGCGTTTTGTTACATGCATTTTGTTTTTCCGGGCGAACCTGCCGGGGTGGTATTTTACTGGTAAAAAAACGCAAGGCGAGTAAGGTTTTGTGAACGAAGGGCTTGCTGCAAGAAATGTGACTCGAATCTGGCGCAGCGAAACCGCTGCGCGATTCATGATTTAAAGCCCACGGTGTCGGATTACGCTGCGCTAATCCGACCTACTTCTGGTTCTGATCTGGTATTTGGTTTAAAGACGCGCTTGTTCGGCTTTGACGTGTTTCATGATATTGAGAAATGTATCCGTCCAATAAATATCCTTGTTATCGGCCAGATATTTGAGCAGCTCTTCGTGGGCTTCTTTGGATACCGATAAATGATCACCGCCAATACCGTGGAACGTAAAATTGGCCATGGTGCCTTTTTCAGCGGCCTCTTTCACAACCGCAATCAACTGCTTGCCGGTGACGTTTTCAGGTACAGCCACGGTTACCGCGTAAGGATCAAGGGTGGTCATATCCGGGATAACGCCGCCGAACGCCGATTTAATGGCAACAAATTCTGATTTGATAGCCGGCAGATAATTTTCACCACCGGCTTTTAAATCACCGCAGGGTGTAGTGTAAGTACGTTCACGTTTGCCATCGATGGAAAACAATACCGTGTTAGCAAAACGAATCTGGTCAGCGAGTGCATCGACACTGATCTTGTCCAGATCGCGGTGTGGCACGACCCAACTTTCGCGGCCGGGAATAGCACCGGAACATTGATGAAAGATAGTGTGGTTCGCCAGCTCATGACCGCTGGCCGCCGCTGCGCGCCAATCTTCCAGGCGCTTGTCGATGGTGTCGCTCGCCAGGGTTAAATAAAAGCTGCCTTTCAGTTTATATTTATCCAGCGCTGGAATGGCATTATCCAGTTGTGAATTCAGTGCGTCATCGTAAGCCAGATTGACCGCTGCCTTGGCACCGTTTGGCCAAGTGAAGCTTTTTTTGTCCGCAGCAAAACCCGAGGGTACCGTCACGGCTACGCCCAATAATAAAAACGCTTTCAAAAAGGTAAATTTCATGATTTCCCCTCGTTATTGTTAATCACGCATGTTCGTGTAGGTCGGATTAGCGATAGCGTAATCCGACACTTAATCTCTTCAGGCTAGGCTCTAATTCATTACACAGCCAGCAACTTTATCTTTATTAACGCTTCGGTTGATTACTCTTCGGTTAATTAGCGTTTCGTCGGATTACGCTGCGCTAATCCGACCTACAAAAAACGGGTTGGCCCTTGTGAGGCCAACCCGTTTTTTATCAGGCCGAGTAATGCGTCATGATTAAATTTTCATATCACCGAAAAAATTTTTCATGCCGTCAAACCAGCTGCGCTGCCGGGGCGAATTCTTTCCGCCGTGCATGGTCGCCTGGAACTCACGCAGCAATTCTTTTTGCTTGGCAGTGAGGTCCACCGGTGTTTCCACCACCACCCGGCACAACAAGTCACCGGGCTGGCCACCACGCACCGGCGTTACACCTTTGCCGCGCAATTTAAACATCTTGCCGGTTTGGGTTTCGGCCGGGACTTTCAATTTGACGCGGCCATCCAGTGTCGGCACTTCCAACTCACCACCCAACGCCGCATCAACAAAATCAATCGGCACTTCGCAGTACAAATCATTGCCTTCGCGTTCAAAGATATCGTGGCGACGCACACTGACCTGCACATACAAATCACCACTGGGTCCGCCGCCAAAACCGGCCTCGCCTTCACCGGACAAACGAATACGGTCACCGGTATCGACACCGGCGGGCACTTTAACGGAAAGGGTTTTGGTCTCTTCCACACGCCCCTGGCCATGACACGATTTACACGGATCAGAAATGACTGTGCCGCGACCGTGACAACTCGGACAGGTTTGTTGAACAGAGAAAAAGCCCTGCTGCATCCGCACCTGACCGCGTCCACCACAGGTGGTACAGGTCACCGGTTTGCTACCGGACTTTGCACCGCTGCCGTCGCAGGTTTTACAGGACACCAGCGTCGGCACTTTAATCTGGACAGTAGTACCTTTGACCGCCTCTTCCAGGCTCAGCTCAAGGGTATAACGTAGGTCTGAACCGCGACTCGCACCGCCGCGCCCGCCACGGCCACCGGCTGCCGCGCCAAAGATATCGCCAAAGACATCACCAAAAATATCACTGAAATTACTGAAGCCTGCACCGGCACCGCCCATGCCCGACTGCGGATCAACACCGGCATGACCGTACTGGTCATAGGCCGCACGCTTTTGCGCATCAGAGAGTACTTCGTAGGCTTCGTTGGCCTCTTTGAATTTTTCTTCTGCGGATTTGTCATCCGGATTGCGGTCCGGGTGATGTTTCATCGCCTCGCGGCGATAAGCCTTTTTTAAATCCGCGGCAGACACGTCGCGAGAGACGCCCAGCACTTCGTAGTAGTCGCGTTTTGCCATGCTTGCAGCTTTCCAAATAAATCAGTTCAAAAAAATTACTGAGACAGGGTTTTCGTTCTAAAAAATATGCATCGCTTAACGTGACAAATGCGGGACTAGCCCGCATTTGTCGTCGTTCACTTACACATTCGTATAATGATTATTTTTTATCATCCTTCACTTCTTCGAATTCGGCTTCCACGACGCCGTCATCATCGGCTTTCTTTCCGCTGTCTGCTCCACCAGCAGCACCTGCACCACCTTGACCTTGAGCAGACTGCTCAGCGTAAAGTTTTTGCGCGAGTGAACCGGAGGCTTCTGTCAGCTTGGTGGTGGCTGCCTGGATTTTTTCCAGATCATCACCTTTCACCACCTCTTCAGCTTCCTTGATGGCAGACTCAATAGCCGATTTCTCGTCAGCCGTTGCTTTATCGCCGGCTTCTTTCAAGGTTTTTTGCGTGGCATGGATCAAGCCTTCCAGTGTATTGCGCGCACCGACCACTTCAGCAAATTTGCGGTCTGCTTCAGCGTTGGCCTCCGCGTCTTTTACCATTTTCTCGATTTCTTCATCAGACAAACCGGAAGACGCTTTAATAACAATAGACTGTTCTTTGCCAGTTGCCTTGTCTTTCGCGCTCACGTTCAGGATACCGTTCGCGTCGATGTCGAAGGTCACTTCGATTTGCGGCATACCGCGCGGTGCCGGCGGAATATCGCTCAGGTCAAAACGGCCCAGGGATTTATTCTGCGATGCCTGCTTGCGCTCACCCTGTACCACATGAATGGTTACTGCGGTCTGGTTGTCATCGGCGGTAGAGAACACTTGTGATTTCTTGGTCGGAATCGTGGTGTTCTTGTCAATCAAGGGTGTAGCCACACCGCCCATGGTTTCGATACCCAGGGTCAGGGGCGTAACATCGAGCAACAATACATCTTTTACATCACCGGCCAGTACCGCACCCTGAATCGCTGCCCCAATAGCCACCGCTTCGTCCGGGTTAACGTCTTTACGCGGCTCTTTGCCGAAGAAATCAGCCACCGCTTTTTGCACCAGCGGCATACGGGTTTGACCACCGACCAGAATCACATCATCAATATCACTGATGGATTTGCCGGAATCTTTAATCGCCATCTTGACCGGGTCCATTGAACGGGTCACCAGGTCTTCAACCAGTGATTCCAGTTTGGCGCGGGTCAGTTTTACCACCAGGTGTTTTGGACCGCTTGCATCGGCAGTAATGTACGGCAGGTTCACTTCAGTCTGCTGACTGGAGGACAACTCAATCTTCGCTTTCTCTGCCGCTTCTTTCAAACGTTGCAATGCCAGCGGATCATTGTGCAGGTCGATACCGGTATCTTTCTTAAACGTATCCGCCAGGAATTCGATCAAGCGCAAGTCGAAGTCTTCACCACCCAGGAAGGTATCACCGTTGGTGGACAGCACTTCAAATTGATGCTCACCATCAACGTCTGCAATTTCAATAATGGAGATATCGAAGGTACCACCACCCAGGTCATAAACAGCGATGGTGCGATCACCCTTACCTTTGTCCAACCCATAGGCCAGGGCCGCAGCGGTCGGCTCGTTGATAATACGTTTTACATCGAGACCGGCAATCTTGCCCGCATCTTTGGTGGCTTGACGTTGTGAGTCATTGAAGTAAGCCGGTACCGTAATAACCGCTTCGGTAACCTTTTCGCCGAGATATTCTTCAGCGGTTTTCTTCATTTTTTTCAGTACTTCGGCCGAAATTTGCGGGGGTGCTTTTTTATCGCCTTTTACTTCTACCCAGGCGTCCCCATTGTCAGCGGCGACAATTTTGTAGGGCACCATCTTGATGTCTTTTTGCACCACGTCGTCTTTGAATTTACGACCGATCAAACGCTTGACAGCATAAAGCGTGTTGTTGGGGTTAGTGACGGATTGGCGTTTTGCACTTTGGCCCACCAGAATTTCATCGTCATTGGTAAACGCAACGATGGACGGGGTCGTGCGATCACCTTCAGAGTTTTCGATTACCTTGGGCTTGCCGCCTTCCATAATGGAGACGCAAGAGTTGGTAGTACCCAAGTCGATGCCGATAATTTTACCCATGTGATATCTCCTGAATTTTTACCTGGCGCAAGCGCTGCTCACGCACATAAATCTTGGTTGAATGTTGACTGTCTCACCGGCACCCGGCCTGTTGTTGACACTTGGTGATCTATATTGGCCTGCCCGGGTGGATTTCAAGGCTGGGAACGACAAATCCCTACAAACAGACCGACTATTTTCAGCGGTTTGATCAATCCGCAGCCTTGGCGACCACGACCATCGCCGGGCGCACCAGACGACCGTGCAAGGTATAACCTTTCTGGAACACATTGATCACAGTGTTAGGTTCAACGTCCGGATTGGGTACGGCTGAGACCGCCTGATGCAATTGCGGATCAAACGGTGCCCCTTGCGGGTCGACCGCCACCACCTGATGGCGAGCCAATGAATCGAGGAAGGATTTCAGTGTGAGCTGAATACCTTCGGCCACCGGGGCCAGGGATTCGTTGCCGGCGTCTATGGTCGCCAGCGCACGCTCAAGGTTATCAACCACCGGCAACAAATCATTTACCATTCTTTCCAGGCCGAATTTATGGGCTTTTTCCACATCCTGTTCCGCACGGCGGCGGGCATTCTGGGCGTCGGCCTGCGCACGCAATACATTTTCACGCGCGGTATCCAGTTCGGCAGTTAAGCTGGCGATTTGCGCCTGCAAGGCTTCGACGGACACCTCAACGTCCACATCGGCTTGCGTGTCCGGGGCGCTGGCTTCGGCGGTGGGGGATTCTTGCTGATACTCTTCGTTGTTAGCCACGCTGGCCTCCATCTTTTATTACCTACGTTCTTTCAATCGGCAGCGGTTCAGCTGCCGGCTAAGCTGTGCGGGGTATATGGGGCTAGCACTGCGGGATTCAAGGCAATGTCCACATTTTTGACCGGGGCTTTATTTGCCCTCTGGTCGACGCGCACCAGATACTGTATAAATAACCAGAAAATTCCCCCTTGTGCCGAGGCCCCTATGCTCACTCATCTCAGCATTCAGAACTTCACGCTGGTCGACCACCTGGATCTGGACCTGAAACCCGGTATGACGGTAATTACCGGCGAGACGGGTTCCGGCAAGTCCATCATGCTGGAAGCCCTGGGGCAGACACTGGGCGACCGGGCTGATGGCCAACGGGTGCGCCAGGGCGCGCAGCGTGCCGACATCAGTGCCAGTTTTGATACCAGCAAGATCCGCATCGCCAACAAATGGCTCAAGGAACACGACCTGCAACAGGACGAAACACCCAATGAATGCCTGTTGCGCCGCGTAATCAGCAGCGACGGCAAATCCAAGGCTTATATCAACGGTCAACCGGTTACCCTGCAACAGCTGCGCACCCTGGGCGAGATGTTGATTGATATCCACAGCCAACACGAACACCAATCCCTTTTGTTAAAAGACACACATCGGCGCCTGCTGGACGATTTTGCCAACCAGGCCGAATTGGCCCGCCAGGTACGCCAGGCCTTCCGCGAATGGCAAAGTCGGCTGGAGCATTACCTGCACCTGCGCGATAACGCCGCTGAGGTCAGCGCCCGCTTCCAACTACTCAATTATCAAGTGCAAGAGCTGGATCAGTTGGGCCTGAAGACCGGCGAACTGGATGCACTCGAAGCGGAGCAGCGCACCCTGGCCAACGCCGAAGATATCCTGCGCGGTAGCCAACAGCTGGCCGCTATCTGTAGCGATGATGAGCAGGGCTTATCCATCAACCTGCATCGCGCCCTGCATATCCTGCGCGCCCTGCCGGAAAAAACGGCGGCATTGCAGGAAGCGGAACAATTGCTCACCAGTGCACAGATCCAGGTACAGGAAGCGCAGCATGAAATTGAACACCATATCGATGGTTTTGCCCTGGACCCGGAACGCCTCGCCTTTGTGGAAGAGCGCTTGTCGGCCATCTACGACATTGCCCGCAAACACCGTATTACCCCCGAGCAACTGCCTGAGCTGATTGCCCAGCTCAGCAGCGAACTGGCTGAGTTGCAGGGGGGCGACGCGCGGTTGGATGTGCTGGAACAGCAGGTTAACGACGCCGAGCGGCAATACCGCCAGTTGGCCGAAACTCTGTCGGCACAACGCCAGAAAGCCGGGTTGAAACTGGCCAAACAGGTCAATGCACAATTACAAAAACTGGGGATGGAGAATGCCCATTTACTGGTCAGCCTGATTCCCTTTAATGACAAACCGAGCTTGCACGGTCTGGAAGATGTGGAATTCCTGATCAGCACCAACCCCGGCCAGCCACCGCGCCCATTGAATAAAGTTGCCTCTGGCGGCGAGTTGTCACGCATCAGTCTGGCGATTCAGGTCATCACCGCCCAGACCTCTGCCACCCCCACCCTGGTATTCGACGAAGTGGACGTTGGCATCGGCGGCGCTACCGCCGATGTGGTCGGTAACCTGCTGCGTCAGTTGGGTGAAAAAGGCCAGGTGATCTGCGTCACCCATCTCGCGCAGGTCGCCAGCAAAGGCCATCAACACCTGCAAGTCAGCAAAACCGCTCGCAAAAACAGCGCTGAATCTACTTTGGTGGAGTTGAATGGTGATGCAAAAGTGGAAGAGATAGCACGCATGCTCGGCGGCGCGAAAGTGACCGAACAATCCTTGGCTCACGCGCGGGAAATCCTGGAAAACTAGGGGCCTCTGAACGTTAAAGGCGCTAGCGAGAGAAGGGATAAATAATTGCTTCGCAGGTAACCTTGATTTGCTTGATATAAGTTTGGTGTTAAGGCTTTTGTTTCGCAACAAAAGCCCTAATGCCAGACGGCGACGTACTTTTTATTTGCCTACTTCTTCATCGGTTTAACGTAAAGCACCAGGCTGTGGTCAGTCAGTTGGAAGCCGTGTTCGGCGGCGATGCGTTTTTGCAGGTCTTCAATTTCACTGTTGTGAAACTCAATCACTTCGCCAGTGTCTACACGCACCATGTGATCGTGATGGTCACCACGCGCGATCTCGAAGACTGAATGGCCTCCATCAAAATTATGACGAACCACCAAGCCCGCACTTTCGAACTGGGTCAGCACGCGATACACCGTCGCCAGACCAACATCATCGCCCGCTTCCATCAGTGCCTTGTACACATCTTCGGCACTCATATGGTGTTGCTCCGCCGATTCCAGCATTTGCAGAATCTTTACGCGCGGCAAGGTAACCTTAAGTCCAGCCTTGCGCAGTTCCTGGTTTTCGTCTGCCATTTTTCCTCCGAAATCTTCGCAGTATCCCCGTTGATCGGGTATTATCCCCATTCTTTTGCCAAGTGGAAGCCCTAATATGAAATTAGCCAGTCGCCTCATACTGGTCGCTGTTGTGATTGCAAGTCTTGCCGGTTGTACCAATTTCCGTTTCCCTGGCGTGCACAAGATCAATATTCAACAAGGTCACATCATCACTGAAGAGATGGTCCAACAACTCAAGCCCGGCATGACCAAGCGCCAGGTGCGTTTTGTGCTGGGCAATTCGCTCCTGCCCAATACCTTTAACGATGATCGGTGGGACTACTACTACAGCTTGCGCCGCGGTGCGGATGGCAAGTTCTTTGATTACTTGTTAACGGTCTATTTTGAAGGCGACAGCATGCTGCGTTGGGAGGGTGATTATCTACCCGGACCGGCCCCGATGAGCAAGGATAAATCCGAAGATTACCTGGAAGATGCCAAGCTGAATACGCCGCTGCCCACTAACATTGATGATCCTGTACCACCGGCGGCGCCGGACCTGGACGAATAGTCGCCATGCTCCCCGGCTCAGCCCCCGCTTCTGTCCCCGCCTCGGCGGGGACAGTCGTTTCTGGCCTTTACTCAGCAATACAGATTTGGTCGCGGCCACCGTGCTTGGCCAGGTAAAGCGCGTCATCTGCCATTTGCAGCAAGGTGTCTGCGGTCAGGGTGCTGCTCAGTTCGGTACAGGCCAATCCCGCACTGAGCGTGACAGTAAAGTGTTTAGTGTCGACGCTGAAATTGATCTCCTTGAAATTCTGCCGCACATCATCCAGCAAGCCCCGAGCCTCTGTGGCATCGCAACCCGGTAAGACGGCGACAAACTCTTCTCCGCCATAGCGACCGATACTATCGGTTTTGCGCAGGCGTTGGCGCAGCAGGTGAGCCAGCGCCTTGATAACTTTATCACCCGCCGGATGGCCATAGGTGTCGTTGACAGACTTGAAATGATCCAGATCGATCATGGCGACACATAATGGCTCACCACTGCGCCGGGTGCGCGTCAATTCGATATCCACCTGTTCCTTGATACGCGGGTGCTTAAGCAACCCGGTGAGGCTATCACGATCAATAGCGCTGCTTAATTGGCGACTGCGGGCCGCGCGAATCGATACGGCAGAGATAAGCTCGCGGTCACTGATAGGCTTGGCAATAAAGTCATCACCCGCCTGCCCCATCGCTTTGATCCGCTGATCCACGTCCGTCTCCGACGACAAATAGGTGATAGGTACACGCAGCCACTCATCGCTCAGGCGAATCACCCGGGCCAGCTCGGGCCCGGAATATTCGGGAATATTGAGATCCAGCAGGATCATCTCCGGGTTGAAGTTGCGCAGGGCGGTCAGCACGTCCTCCGGGTTCGTCACCAGGTCCACCAGCATCCCCGCCGAGGTCAGCACCAGTCGATAATGTTCCGCCAGGGTTGCATCGTCGTCGACGATCAATACGCGATAGGGCAGTTCGCGGCGGCGATCAAGGTAATGCTCCAGCCGATCCACCAGCCGGATAACGTCCAGAGGTTTGACAAAATAACCGATGGCGCCGGCCTTGACCGCTGCATGGTAGGCCGCAAAATCGTCCCGCGCCGAGATAAAGACCACTGGCAGGGGTTTGGCCAATGTCTGCTGTAGCGCCGCGACCAAAGACGGCGACTCACGCTGCTCGGCGTCAAACACAATATCCACCACCATAAAATCTGGTGGTACACGCAGGATGGCAGCCTCTGCCGCTTCCAAACGATCAAAGTGCTCCACATGGTGGCCGAAGTGACGCAGGTTCAAGGCGATGTCTTCTGCAACGGCTGGGTCATCTTCAAGCAGGTAAATCAGCGTTTGAGTGGTGGTTTTTTCCGGAGTCGCCACGGCCACCTGCGCGGGGGGCTGTTCGGCTTGCGTCAACGCCGCCAGTGTACCTACCGCAACAGAAAAGCTGCGCAACTGGCCCTGATCAACATCCTGCCCCAGCCATTGCTGCACCTGGATCTCCAGTTGCTTGGCCTGTTTGCCGAGCCGGATAAAACCAAAACTGCCGGCAGAGCCGGCCAGTTTGTGTAAGCGTTGATGAAGCTGTGCCAGGCGCGCTGCCTGTTGCGCACCCGGATCGGCGAGGGCTCCGGTTGCCAGTTCGTGCAATGCAGCCAGCTCCTGAGGCAAGCGGGCGGCGTAGTCCTCGCGCAGCGCATTGAGTTTTGCGGTGATGTCGGCGTTTGTTGTAGGCACAGGATTTCCCAATCAGGACAACAGTTTTTATCAGCCACCAAGAGCGGCGCACCTTGTGGTATCAGACTGGCCGTTCGCATCAGGATTCCGGTCCGCTACAAGGAATTTCTTTAAACACTATAGACGCTATCTATACTT
>CAMLOU010000023.1 GCA_946481735.1 uncultured Cellvibrio sp. | reverse complement strand
TGTTGACCTTGGGCAACCTGTTTGACCCGTGGGCGCTGTGCGAGTGATTGCACCCGCTCGGTATAATTTTTATAAATGCCGCAGGACAACATCGTCTGATTGCGGGACTGTTCAATGCACCGGCTGGCCGTGTAGATAAAACGCTCCAGCGCCTCACTTCGGATACCGATGACCAAGCCGGGATTGGTGCAAAATTGCCCGGCACCCAGGGTCAGCGAGCTGACAAAATTTTCCGCGATAGTGTCGGCGTCTTCTGCCAGGGTGGCGGGCAATAAAAATACCGGGTTGATGCTGCTCATCTCGGCGTACACCGGAATCGGTTCGGGTCGCTGTGCGGCGGCTTGTTGCAGCGCGAGCCCGCCAGCGCGGGAGCCGGTGAAGCCAACGGCTTTGATATGCGGATTGCGCACCAAGGCCTGGGCGGTGTCGTTGTCGTTCAGGTACAGCAATGAAAACGTCCCATCGGGAAGGCCGCATAAATTTACCGCCACCCGAATCGCGCGGCCAACCAATTCCGATGTGCCGGGATGCGCAGGATGCGCCTTAACTATGACCGGTGCTCCGGCAGCCAATGCCGAGGCGGTATCACCACCGGCAACCGAAAAGGCCAGGGGAAAATTACTCGCACCAAACACGGCCACGGGGCCGAGTGGAATATGTTGCATGCGTAAATCCGGGCGCGGCGGTTGGCGTTCCGGCAGTGCGCGATCAATGTGCACATCCAGCCAGTGACCTTCGCGTACCACACTGGCAAATAATTTCAGTTGATTCACGGTGCGCATCCGTTCACCTTCAAGCCGGGCGCGGGGCAATCCGGTTTCGGCCATGGCGCGCTCAATCAGTGCATCACCCAATTCGAGAACTTGTTCGGCAATGGTTTCCAGAAAGCGCGCGCGGTTATGTAGATTGGTATGGCGATACTGATTGAACGCCGCCGCTGCTAATCTACAAGCTTTCTCCACATCACTCGCTGTGCCGCCGGGATAAGCCGGTTCCAGATGTTCGCCGGTGGCTGGATTAGCGGCGTAAATAACCGGGCCAGAACCCTTAAGGGTTTTTGCACCCAGCAACATGTCTCCCGTTAGTATCATGGTTTAGTCCTCCGCCGCGTGACGCAACTGGATGCGTTTTACCGGGCCCAACAAAAAGGTGTAAGACAGGGCGCCGGTTATTGCAGCAATACCCACCAGCCCCAGGGCCCAATTAAACGAGCCGGTATGCGCAAGGATATAACCAATCGCAATCGGCATGGCGATGCCTGCCAGGTTGCCCGCAAAATTACACACACCGCCGGTCATGCCGATCAATTCTTTCGGCGCAACTTCCGAGATGATGGCCCAGGACATGGATGACACGCCCTGTGCAAAAAACGCGAAGGATAAAATAGCGATGGCTATCAGGTTAGACGTGGTGAAGTTGGCGAGGAAAATGGTCGAGGCGAGCAAAAAGCCGGTTACAATCGGCAGCTTGCGTGCCACCGACATGGAGTAACCGCGTTTCAACAACGCGTCCGACCAATAGCCGCCGAGCAACACGCCAATGCTCGCTGCAATGTAAGGCAGCACCGCAAAGAAACCTGCTTTTAACATGGTCATGCCGCGCGCTTCTACCAGGTAAGTGGGGAACCAAGTCAGGAAAAAAAACAGTGTTGAAGAGATCGCGAACTTGCCAATACAAATCGCCCAGATCTGGCGATGCTCAAATAATTGCCATACCAGCGACCATTGAAAATTTGCCTGTGTTATGCCACCAGTCAAGGCGCCGCCTGCCTCAATGTAGCGCAGCTCTTCCGCATTAACCCGCTTGCTATCTTTCGGGTCGCGATACAATTTGAACCACACAATGGCAAATAAAATGCCCAAGCCACCCGTGACATAAAACACTTCGCGCCAGCCATAATGCGACGCAATCCAGAACAATAACGGCGTAAACATCGCGGTACCGATGTATTGGCCCACGACATAAAAACTGGTGGCAGAACCGCGTTCACTTTTGGGAAACCACATGGTGACCACGCGGTTGTTAGACGGGAAGGCCGGGGCCTCTGCTGCGCCCACCGCTAAACGCAAACCAAAGAGCGCGGCAAAACTGCCGACGGCACCCTGCACAAAGGTTGCAGCCGACCATAAAAATAATGACCAGCCGTAAGCGACCCGCGATCCCAAACGATCTACCAGATAACCGCCGGGTAAATTAGCGAAGGCATAGGTCCAGGCAAACGCGGAGAATAACAACCCCATCTGTACGGGTGAGAGGTTTAAGTCTTTCGACAGGATTGGTGCAACCACCGCGAGGTTGGTGCGATCAACGTAATTGATCACGGTGGCAAAAAAAATCAGTGCCAACATCAGGTAACGGGTTTTGGTGGGCGGCGCTGTGGCATCTGTGAGCTTCAGCCCCGAATCGTCGGTGAGCATAATGACGTCTCCAATTGTTATACATTATTGTTGGTTTTATCGTTATGGCGAGTAAGAAAAGGTGCATCCCTGCGCGAACAATCGTTAAACCGTAATAATCAAATTGATAACCTGAGCCAATCGTCCAGCAAAACGGCCAGTCTCTCACGCTGGCCGGGATTCAGGGCGATAACACCCGGCGCGCGTACAGCGCCTACGGCAATACCAAGTTGATTCATGGCTTCTTTCACAACGGTCACGTTTGCGCCGTTGCTTTCCAGTGTGCGCATCTGTTCAAAATCGGCGATGGCATCAACCAGTGCGCGCGCTCTGGCGAGATCATTTTCCTCCAGTGCGGCATAAATGCGTAGCGATAATGCCGGGTTAACGTTGACCAGGCCCGAGGTAAAGCCGCGCGCACCGCAAGCATAAAAAGGCAACGCCCAGCTTTCTGCCAGGCCGCAAATCCATTGCAAGGCTTGCCCTTGGGTTGCGCGAATGCATTCCGCCAAACGCAAGGGATCAGGCACAGCATATTTAATTGCAACCACATTATCTATCTCGCCCATGCGCACAAAATGTTCCGGCAGCAAGCCGGGGCTGCGCGCATAAGCGATGATCGGAAGGTCAGTAGACTCGGCAATTTGTTTGATGTAATCCACGACCACACGCGGCGAGCAAAACGGATCGGGCGGTTGGTGGATCATCAGGGCATCGACACCGGCATCTTTGGCGGCAGCCGCCAATGTAATGGCTTCCCGTGCACTGCGCCCGACGCCGGCGGTGATCAATGCACGCCCCGCGTTGGCTTCTACGGCGACTTCGTACACCCGACAGATTTCTGCCAGGTCCTGTGCATAAAATTCACCGGTGTTGCCACCGGTGACAATGTTGTGAATGCCAGCGCTGGCAATTCCATCGACAACCTTGCGTAACTGCGCTTCATGAATTTCACCGTCATCACCAAAGGGTGTGACGTGAACACCGGAGATACCGGCGAGCGCCGTTTGAATACTCTTCATTATTTGCTCTCACTCTATTCAGTGAATTTCCGGCTCACCGGCATCCAGGTGCTTCACCGGAATAGTTTCCAGGAAATCAAAGTCGCAACCCTTATCCGCCTGGCTTACGTGACGTTGATACAGCTTGCCGTAACCGCGTTCGAACTTTGGCTCCGGCGCAACCCAGCGCGCCTGGCGCGCGGCCAGCTCAGCATCGCTGATGAGCAGATTTAATTTGCGTGCCGGAACATCCAGCTCAATCAAATCGCCGTTTTGTACCAGCGCAAAAGGGCCGCCGACATACGACTCCGGTGCAACGTGTAAAACACAGGCGCCGTAACTGGTACCGCTCATGCGCGCGTCAGAGATACGCACCATGTCGCGCACACCGCGCGCTAATAATTTTTGTGGAATCGGTAACTGGCCCCACTCGGGCATGCCCGGCGCACCTTGGGGCCCCGCGTTTTTCAAGACGATGATGGAGTGTTCATCAATATCCAGATCCGGTGCGTCAATACGCGCGGCCATGTCGGCGTAACTTTCAAACACCACGGCTTTGCCGGTGTGTTTTAACAAATGCGGTTCGGCGGCCGGCGGTTTGATTACGGCACCGTTGGGCGCAATGTTGCCGCGCAGCACGGCAATACCATCGCTGGTTGCCAAAGGATTTTCACGTGTGCGAATCACGTCCTCGTTAAACACTTTTGCGCCTTCAATATTTTCACCCAGGGTTTTGCCGGTGATGGTCTTTTGTTGCAGGTCGAGTAAATCGCGCAGATTATTTAATAACGCGGGCAGGCCACCGGCGTAATAAAAATCTTCCATTAAGTAGCGTCCTGCAGGGCGCAGGTTGGCGAGTATCGGCGTATCGCGCGCAAGTTCATCAAAGCGGTCCAGTGTCAGGTCGATACCCGCGCGACGCGCTAGCGCCACAATATGCACGATGGAATTAGTCGAGCCTGATAACGCCAGTGCAACACGAATGGCGTTATCAAACGCGGCGGGCGTGATGATGTCCGAGGGCTTCAGGTCTTCCCAGATCATTTCCACAATGCGGCGCCCGGAAAGTGATGCCATCTGCGCGTGACGCGAATCGGGCGCGGGGATCGACGCTGCGCCCGGCAAGGTAAACCCCAATGTTTCCGCCACGCTGGTCATGGTGGACGCGGTGCCCATGGTCATGCAGTGGCCGGGCGAGCGCGCGATGCCGTTTTCAACGCCCTGCCAATCCTGCTCGGTAATATTGCCCGCGCGCAATTCCGCCCAATATTTCCAGGTATCCGAGCCGCTGCCGAGGGTTGCGCCTTGCCAATTGCCACGCAGCATGGGGCCGGCGGGGACAAAGATCACCGGCAAATCCATGCTGATCGCGCCCATCAACATGGCCGGCGTGGTTTTGTCGCAACCGCCCATCAGCACCGCGCCGTCTGCCGGGTAAGCGCGCAACAATTCCTCGGTTTCCATCGCCAACAAGTTGCGATAGAGCATGGCCGTGGGTTTCTGAAAGGGCTCGGATAATGTCGATGCGGGCAGTTCGATGGGAAATCCACCGGCCTGCCAGATGCCGCGTTTCACCTCTTCCACCCGCTGTTTGAAGTGGGTGTGGCAGGGGTTGATGTCGCTCCAGGTATTGATGATCGCCACCACAGGCTTGCCGGCGTAATCCTGGGAGGTAAAGCCCATTTGGGCCGTGCGGGAGCGGTGGCCGAAAGAGCGCAGGTCTTTCACGCCATACCAGCGATGGCTGCGCAGCTCCTCAGGGGTTTTTTTGGGTGATTGCATGATGCTTTCTCTCGGGTGTGAGCGCCCCATGGCGGGTACGACCGTCTGACGGCGATGCTCACATTATTATTTTTTTGCGGAATGCTGGGCTTCCGCTGGTTGATGCGAATCATGATTGCGTAATCAGTGGATCATTTCAAGCATAAAATGGAATTTTATTTAATGATTGCGTTTATCATTGATTACGAATAGCAAAGAAGTCGACACGTTCGCCGCACAGATCGCAGCGCGATCGACGACATTCACCGTCAGAAACGGATGAATAAATAGAGGGAATAGCGGCAGGATTGGCTGAAAAATCAGGTGCTTTCGCGTTCGAGGATATTGAAGCCAACGTCGATAATGCGGGGTGAATTGCCATCGGGCGGGGTGGATTCGTCCATCTTGGCGATCAGGGCTTCTGCCGCGAGCCGCCCGATCTCCGCACCTTTGATGCCTACGGTGGTAATCGCCGGGTAGGTGTGGGCGGAAAAATCCAGATTGCCAAAGCCGATAACCGCAAGATCCTCGGGGATGCGGATGTTGCGGTGCAGGGCTTCAGCAATAACGCCGTGGGCCAGGGTGTCCGAACTGCAATAGACCGCATCAAACACCTCGCCGCTATCCAGCAAGGCGGCCAGGTTTTCCCGCCCCTGGCGGAAGCGGGCTGGCGTGGGAACCGTGCGGCTGGCCAGGTGTTCAATCCCGGCGTCGCGCAGGGCGGCAGCAAAGCCAGCAAAACGGCGCACCGCCCGTTGATCGTTGGCAGACACCGAGGCAAAGCGGCGGTAGCCTTTGGCAAGTAAGTATTCACCTACCGCCTTGCCCACTTCTGTGTGGGAAAACCCGACCAGTGTATCGATGGGATTAGGGGCGAGGTCCCAGGTTTCTACCACGGGAATGCGGGTATTGAGCAGGCGTTGATGGGTGCCTTCCGCATGGAAAGTACCGGTCAGGATAATGCCGTCCGGCCGATTGCCGAGGATGGCTTTAAGCAGCTCCTCCTCCTGGTGCTTGTCGTACGCCGACAGCCCCAACAGTGTTTGATAACCCGCCTGCGCCAGGGTATCGGTAATGGCTTGCACGGTATCGGCAAAGATGGAGTTGGCAATGGTCGGCACAATCAGGGCCACCAGCCGGCTGCTGCGGGTGGCCAGGCTGCCGGCCAGCATATTGGGGACATAACCGGTGCGGGTAATGGCATCGCGCACCTTCTGTTGAATCTCTTCTGACACCAGCTCCGGTTGGTTCAGCGTGCGCGATACACTGATAGGCGAAACCCCGGCCACCTTGGCGACATCGATCAGGGTGGGCGCTTTCTTGTGAGCTTTTTGAGGATTGCGTGACTGTTTGGGTTTTTTATCTTTCATGGTGTCTTTTGCAGGATGATTGCGTGCATCATAGCCCAAAGTGCCGGCTTTGTCCGTTCGGATGCCCACAGGCGGAAGTCAGCTTTGGCTATCGGTCAGCGTCAATAACACGCCCGCCATCATCAGTGCGCCGCCGGATAACCGATTGAACCAGCGATGGTGGCGCGGCGTCTTCAGCCAGCGAAGGATGTAACGGCCGCCGGCGGCATAGATCAGCATCCACGTCAGATCCATCGCTAGAAAGATAACGGTCAGCAACACAAACTGCGCTAGCAAAGGCCGGTCCGGCGCAATGAACTGTGGAAAGAGCGCGCCGAAATAAATCACCCCTTTAGGATTGCTCACAGCAATCCCCACAGACTGGAAAAACAACACCCAGGCCGAGGTAGTAAAGCGCGTATGAGGATCAAGCGAAGCCGGTACCGGCTTAACCATCAACTGCCAGCCGAGATACACCAGATAAGCCGCCCCGATCCACTTGATCAGATCAAACAACCATTCCGCCCGGTTCAGCACCAGGCCCAGCCCCACCACCGACAGCAACATCAATAGCAAATTGCCCAGGCTCGCGCCCGCCATGCCATATAAGGACTTGCGCACACCATACTGGCCGCCGTTCGCAAGGCACGACAACATCACCGGCCCGGGGCTGGCAGAGACAAACAGCGTCACAGTGAGAAACAGCAGAAGTTGATCAAGTGGCATGATGGGTGCGGTGATAACAGGGCGCGCTAGTGTAGCCCAGAGCTGCAGTGCGAGGGTATTTTTCTGGCCCGTGGAAAGTCTTCTATACTCAATTCAAACCCCTCGCACAGCATCCCACACCCACAGGTATTGGTATGAGCCACAGCAGTATTGCCGAAGCAGTCAAAGTTCTGGAGGAATTATTGGTCGGGCTGGACGAAGCCTACTGGGAATCCGCCACCATCGAACACAAAGACTTTTTCTACGACATCATCAGCGCCACCCACAGTGAGCTTTCGGAATTAGCCAAGCTCAGCGTGCAAGACCATCACCTCGATTACGAACCCATCACCACCGAATTCCGCACCGCGCGCATCAAGCTTGGCAAGTTGCGCAAACTACTCGATGACTACGTGCTCCGCTCGCGCACTGCGTCCCGGCTGGAATCCCTGATCGGCGATACTGTCTTCCTGTCTTCGCGCTAAACACCAGTCGCTGGCTTGTTTGAGATTGCGCCATCATGAGCGAATTTGCGCTGCATCGCCGCAAAAACGTGCCAAACGGCACAGAAGTGATCAACATATAGCCGAAGTTCATCACCTCATCTGGCTTATTGCCAATCAATTTAACTGCAGGCTTCCAAAAACTGGCGGAATGCGCCTGTCAGACAATACTTAGAGTAACTGGTGATCGCATCCAGCGATGCGCAGTCGGCACCGGTTGGAGTGATTTAAGCCAGTTGGAACTCCCTTTATTTGTACTCTAGTATGGTCTTCTCCGGCGCTCCTGGTAGCGCCGGTTTTTTTATGCGCGAAATATTTATGCTCAAGGCATTTACAGCGCAGCCGCGATCATTATAATTTCGCGCTGGCCCCACAAGGCCAATGTCGGAGCGTAGCGCAGTCCGGTAGCGCACCTCGTTCGGGACGAGGGGGTCGGAGGTTCGAATCCTCTCGCTCCGACCAGAATCCCGCAAAAGCCCCTGATTGTCCATTGGATGGTCAGGGGCTTTTTGTTTTTTTGATTGGGGATAGGCTTTTGAGATGAGACTATCTTTTTGATCTTTGGATGGCGCTTAACTATAGTTATCGGGTTTGCTGGTGATTGATGTAATCATAAGCATCGGATTGCTCACGAATCCAAAAGTCAGAAATGCCGGTTCCGATGACAAAAGCCGCTTAGCAAGAATTAAGGCGCTTGAGATTAGCGGCAGAGTTACTAGGGAACGAAGCAAAGTAGAAACAGTGATAAATACGGAAAAGCGATTGATTCAATAAAGTAACAAGACGTAAATTATAGGGACTATCTAATGGCTAAGTTTTTGAACACCAGCGCAACAAATTACTTTCTTGAAGAATTAATCAAAGATGCTAAGGATAGGCTCATACTGATAAGCCCATTTTTAAAGCTAAATGATCGCATCAAAGAGCTACTTGAAGATAAAAATCGTTTAAAAATTGATGTCAGAATTATTTACGGAAAAAGCGAACTGCTACCCGCCGAGATCAATTGGCTTAATGAGCTGACGTATGTTCGTACCAGCTTCTGCAAAAACCTCCACGCCAAATGCTATCTGAATGAAGAAGTGTGCATTATCACCAGTCTAAATCTATACGAATTTAGCCAGGTCAATAACAATGAAATGGGCATTCTATTGCTCAGATCAGAAGATGCTGAAATATATAAAGAAGCATACGAAGAAGCTCAAAGAATTATACGGATAAGTGAAGAAGTAAGAGTGAGTCTTGAGCGTATAACCACCGAGTCAGGCAGTGAAAAAGAAGATAAAAATGAAGAGATGCCAGCTGGAAGGCTAACTACATCAAAGCTTGCGAAGAAGTTAGGAAAAAGTACTGATGAAACTCTAGATTTTCTGACTCAAAAAGGCTATTTAGCTGTTGAGGATGGAAGGCATAAGCTAACGAAAGAGGGGGAAGATATCGGAGCAAGTTTTGTTGCCAAGGCGAGGTTCGGTGCTTATTTTCTCTGGCCTGAAAATTTACCAACATAATATATCTGAGAAGTTGGTGGGAGGTACCCCACCCACCAACTTAACAACCTACTGCGGATAGCTTCGACAGTGTTCGCAAACTCGCTCTAACCGACCTCGGCGAAAACGAATATAGCTACAGACATGCACGGCTTTAGGGTGCGGACAAAAGAGCATGAGAACATCCTCCAATATGCTCGATAAAAATTTTGCAAAAGCTGGAGCAATGCCTATAATGCCTATTGCCAGCTTTTAGTAGAAAAGACGGTATAGGTCAATAAAAAAGGGGAATAGCTTGCAGGCGTTCCCTTTTTTATTGCTTGATTCGGGCTGCTATACCAGCCTCAAAATCTTCTCATTACAAATCCTCTATAACACACCTTTCTCAGCATTCTGACCTCCAGATCAAACCATCAATACTTGATGTATTTTTGTGCAGAACGCCAAGCGTCATGCTGGTTTTATCAACAGTACTGTACATTTAATCAGATCGTATTTCTTTAGTCGAAAAAAGTCAACTCATATTTTTTATGAAAACACAATACATAATGATAGTAAAGAAAGGTAAATATTTTTAAGGCTGCCAGCCTGTGCCGAGCCGGAAAGTATCGAACATGGAGCTGATGATAGCGGTATATTGGAGGGTATGAGCGGCCAGGAATTATGTTTTCAAGGCTTTGTGGAAGCAGCACCTGATGATATGGAAATATAGTGAGGAGCGAGCTGGAGGATAGTTAGCTTAGCTTTGATGGGGATGCTTAGAATTTTTATTTATAAAAGCCCCGTGGCTTTGTAACAGCTCAAAAAATAACCAATTAAAATCAATTACTTAGCAAATCAATGGTAATCAGTGAAAATTTTTGTGACGCGATCGGTAGAATTTCTCTTACGCGGACTACTGACAAAAAGAGAAAACCACGATACCTTGTGGCTGCATCTATCAGATCCACCACATCTAGCGCTTCGCTATGGCTGTGGGGTTGTAGTCAAAAGGAAAGACCGCTACCGATGAGGTACCAGCTCATCAGCAGCGGGGTGCAAATGGCTTTAACGGCAGAGTTTTGCCTTTAGCAACCATTTAGCGCTTAGCCTCGCCATAATCGCTGCTAATGAAAAGCCCGTCAATTTAAATTGCGAGCGCAAATCTTCTGCCTTCTTAACCTTTAGTTATATAGGAAGCTTAAGAATGACCCGTTATATCGCAAATCAAAACCCCAACTCTCCCGGCGGCGAACACGAAGTGCACAAAGACAACGGCACCTGCATTCGGCTGCCTCTCCTTCAAAACCGCATTGCACTTGGTGATTTCCAACGATGTATTGATGCGCTCAACGAAGCGCGCCGAAGATTTCCAGGTAAGCAATTCGATGGTTGTTATTACTGTTCTAACGAATGTCACACAAAGTGAGGGCAGCACCATGTCGAAAGATGATTACAACGTGTACAAAGGTAGTGATGGCTTATGGAGAGGTAAACGTCAAGATGCGACCAGAGCTGCAGTAGTTGGCAAGACTCAGAAAGAGGTTTTTGAAAAGACACGAGATTTAGCAAAAGAAAGGGAGTCCGAAGTGTCTATACATCGTGGCGATAACAACAAAATTCGAGACAAATACAGCTACGGAAATGACCCGGAATCAACCAAGGGATAGTCAAGCTATGGGAAGGGAATCCCTACGACTGCGTGCTACGTCGTAGGGTTGAGCTAGTACACCTAGTTAAATAGCAAAAACCAGTACTATCCCGGTTCTTAGGATTTTGGGTTTGCTAAGGCCGCTGCATATTCGGCATCAATGTCATCTTTCCTAGGGTCAGGCCATGAACCATCAGGCTGGAGCTTTTCTTTCGCATCCCCCATTTTTAGCGCATCATCTAAAGTTGTTTTACTAATAAATAAGTCCAAGTTTGATACACAAATACCATACAGCTTGCCCTTATCTGAGGTCACCTCAAATTCAAGGCCACTTAAAACAAAAACACGTCCGATCATATCCCTATCTCCAATGATTACTAAACGCTAAGTATAAACTGAATTGTACAATGAGGTTGTCGAAATTAATGCGGCGATTAGCGGAATAATGAGGGAGGGAAGGAAGCAGAAAGGCCTGAAAACCGGGCCTTTGCGGGGCATAGTGGTCTACCTAGATAGACCAGAAAGTGGTTCGAATCCTCTCGCTCCGACCAGAATCCCACAAAAGCCCCTGATTGTCCGTTGGATGGTCAGGGGCTTTTTATTTTTGCAGAGATTTCACGCGAAGAGGTACTGTTATCGGGACGCTTGGCCTTGAGCAGTTCTTTCTCCATAGATTCCATCGCTTGGTTCGACAGTGCGATTTCGTTAAGGATTTTCTTTCCTATATCGTTGATATGTTTGGCATGGGCTGAAGCTTTATTGTTATTAAGCATGCCCCACAATCCCAACACGATAACACCCAGGGAAACCAATCCTGGGCCTATAAACCACAGAATAAACGCGGTGGGATTCTCACTGAAATAAATATCGCCTCCGCGTCGCCTTTCGATGACCAGATCGGAACCAGCCCAGAATAAAAATAGCAGGCCAAAAAATCCTACCAAAATCATTAATATCTTCCCTTTATTCTTCATGTACTACTCCTGTATAAATTCTTAAAAACGTCGCCCATTGCATAGCACTTTTTTTAGTTTCAATTTTTGAGAAAAATACTCAAATGTACTGAGCTCTTGTGATTGAAAGCAACTGCCAGATTTTTTAGCGATCGGCATTGTCAGTAACTGCTGGCTTCAAGCTGACAGCTCTCATTCAGCATTACATTTACCCCGAAGAGCTGTGCCACATTATTAGAATGAGCTTGAGTGCTTGCAGCCAGAGAAAATAACAACGTTAGCATTCTCATGATGATAAAAGCCTTTTATTAAAATAATAAGTCGCACACCCCTTGGGCCTGTCGGGGATCGTCGCCATAAGTTCATAACCCAGATTTTCATAAAAACCTTTGGCTTGCCAGCTGGTGGTGTCCAGGAAGATATTGCTGTAGCACTTTTCGATTGCGAAGACCTCGGCTTTCTTCATGAGCTCGGTGCCTATCCCTTGTTTTCGGTGTGCGTCATCCAGCCATACAATTTCAATATGCAATGTGTTCCAGTAACCGGAGGCACGGAGGCCGCCGATGATATCTTTTGTGGTGTTGCGCACAAATAAAAAGAGTTTGGTGGTATGTTCAGCCTGTAGTTCCGGATTTTTTGTGTTGTTGTAATCTACCAGTCCTTTCAATAGTGCTGCGGCGTCTTCGGGGGATGGG
Organism: uncultured Cellvibrio sp.; assembly: GCA_946481735.1. Next base: position 26,655 of record CAMLOU010000023.1, on the reverse strand, counting down.
GCGGTGGTAAGTTCAATGTCCATTTGTGTTGCTCTTGAGGAATTTCGGGGAGGTGTTAAGCGGGACTATACCCAGATGCTCATAACCTGTCAGCTCTTGGCGTCAACGAAGTGACTTGTTATCAGTAAAAAACACCAACAGGCGAGAGTGTGCAGGAGTCACCAAAATGCGCACCATTTAATTTTCTTAACCCTCCCCACCTTGTATATTTCGCGCGATTAATTTTTAATCACTCCTCGGACACTAATAACTTATTACCTTTAATGGAGGTTTGTATGCGTAAGTTGCTGTTAACTGCTTTGGTTGCCCTGAGTCCTGTGGCGTTTGCTGGTCCTGAGTGCACGACTGCCGATAAGGCGGAGTGGCAGGATAAGGATCAGTTCCAGGAGAATCTCAAGGCGCAAGGTTATGAGATCAAGAAGTTCAAGGTTACCTCAGGTAACTGTTACGAGATTTACGGCTGGAACAAGGACAAGCAAAAGGTTGAGATTTATTACAACCCGGTAACCGGTGCCGTGGTTAAAGAGGAAATCGAAGACTGATGAACGCAGCAACCGAAAAACTCTGGGACCCGGTGGTCCGTTTATTTCACTGGTCATTGGTCTTTATCTTTTTTGCCAATTATTTCTTTAATGAAGAGGGTGATGATTGGCATCAGTGGCTGGGGTATGCGGCGGTCGCCTGGTTGGTGGTGCGATTTATCTGGGGCTTTTTCGGGCGCGGCGCGGCGCGTTGGGCGGATTTTTTTCCGACGCCCGCGCGTCTTTCGATCCATGTTCGCGCACTGGTGCGCGGTGAAGCTTACCATCGCATGGGGCATTCGCCGTTGGGCGGGTTGGTGATGATCCTGATGATGTTGTGCATCCTTGCGTTGGGTGTTACCGGTTATATGATGCAGGAAATCGATTATTTCTGGGGTGAGGATTGGGTTGAGGATCTGCATGGGTGGATCGCCAATAGTTTGCTTGCCCTGGTGATCATCCATGTGTGTGCGGCCTTGTTTGAAAGTTATCGCCTGAAAGAAAATTTACCCTTGTCCATGGTGACTGGTAATCGCCGTAAGCTGGATTAATCGCAGGCTATAACTGATGCTTTCGGTTATAGCCGCTCCGCTTGTTCTTATAACTCTTCACTTCGTGCTTTTCCCTTTTCGGCTTATAATCACGCCACATTAAAAAATAACCGCATACTGGTTTATCAAAAGACACGGGTGCGGACCCTGTGGAGAGTGAGAATATGTTGTTACGTCTGTGTTTATTGCTGTGCGTTTTTTTTCCTATCAATCTGTTGGCTGCCGAGTGTTTGCAGTCGTCTCGCTTGAAAGCCCTGGATGCACAATACGAAGAGGCCTTGCGTGTGGGGGATGTAAAATTCCTGCATGCATTACTGGCTGATGATTTTGTGTGGGTGCATAACCTGGAGGCGGATATTGAAAGTAAATCCGGGTTGCTCAAACGACTGAAAGCCGACCACGAAATCGCCAAGGCGCGCACCAGCCATGATATTACCCTGCATGCTTTAGCCGATACGGTGGTACTGAGCGGCCTGAGTTCCGTTGATAAATACAATCCCGATGGTAAAACCTTTCGCACGTCGCGCTATCGCTTTATGCGCACCTATGTTGCCGTTAAAGATCAGTGCAAATTGTTGTCGGTGCAGACGATGAAAGTCTGGAGCAGCGAGAACGCGAGCGAGGTTGAATAAGATGCGCTACATCATTGTGGGTACCGGTAACATCAGCAACACCTATGTGGCCGCACTGCAAAAATTATCAGGGAGTGAATTGGTCGGCGCCGTCTCCCGCGCCGGGCGGCCTTTGCGCACTGCACCTGAGTTGCCCGTGTGGAGCGATCTGGCGGAGGTGGATCGGGAATTTGATGCAGTGATTCTCGCTACACCCAATGGGTTGCATCACGAAGGTGCTGTGCAGGCGGCGGCGTTGGGCAAGCATGTGCTGACGGAAAAGCCATTGGATATTTCGCGCGCAGCCATGGATAACATGATCGCGGCCTGTGCGTCGGCAAAGGTGGTATTGGCCGTGTGTTACCAGCGGCGCACCAGCCCGGATAATCAAACGATTAAAAAATTATTGGAACAGCAGGCATTCGGGAAAATTTTTGCCGCTGATTTGTCGGCAAAGTTTTATCGCGATCAAGCGTATTACGATAGCGGTGTTTATCGCGGTACCTGGGCAATCGATGGCGGTGGTCCGTTTATGCAGCAGGCGTGTCATAACATTGATATCTACACCTGGTTTTTTGGTTTGCCGGAAAAGGTCACCAGTGTGCTCGGACGTTTTGCGCATGAGATGGAAGCGGAAGATCACGGCGCGGCCCTCTTGCAATACGCCAACGGTATGATCGGTACCCTTGTCGCATCTACAGCAGCGCGCCCCGGTTTTGCTGCACGCCTGGAAGTCCATACTGAAAAAGGCAGTTTTACCTTAACGGATGATCGCATTACGTTTTGGGATATCGCCGGCATCAGTAATCCCGCCGACACACAGTTCAGTTACGCGCACGACGGTGCAACCAGTGCGGCGGTGACGGATACCACCGCGCACGAAACCATCATCCGGGATTTTGAAGCTGCGGTACGCACGGGCAGTGAGCCTTTGGCCAGCGCCGAATCCGCGCGCTTAACCACCGAATTAATCTTGCAGATTTACGCCAACGACATCGCCCAAACCATCAGCAACCGTAGGTCGGATTAGCCGCAAGGCGTAATCCGACAATGCAATCGCAAGGATGGAAAATCTGTGCATTTATAGAGTGTGGTGTCGGATTACGCCTTGTGGCTAATCCGACCTACGGGTTCGGGTTGTTTATTGATGGGGATATTTTTTAGCCCACTTCGCGTATTTTTTTAAGACTTTATTAGGCGCGGTGCTGAACCAGGCGTAGCCGTCGAGGCGTTCTTGCGAGACCTGGCCGATATCGTAGTACACCGAACCATCGCGATCACCGAACACCGGGCGATTGGTTTCCAGATCGACAAAGCGTGACCACATGGGTTCGGCATCGGCATCTGCCGTCAACGCCTTATCGCCGCGCTTCCAGGTGTAGCCGAGGATTTTATTGGCTTCATACCAGGCTGCGGCGGCGTGAATAGCGTTTATCAATTCGGGCGATGGATTGGGCCGCGTCATTAAAAACTCCAGCATCGCCACGCTTTCTGTGGTGGAAAGCGCGGGCATTTCATAGGCGCGTGCCTGGGCTGGTTGCAAGGTGACTGCATCGTGTTGTGCGCCCCAGATACTCAGTTGATCGCCTTGGCGCACTTGGGTTTTCAGCACGCAGTCAATCGCCTTGTCGAGCGCGGCTGTGGTTTGTGCTTTCACATCGGAGGACACAAACGCAAAGGCGCCATCGCCCCTGCTGACATTGTCCAGCAACACCATGATGTCGCGCATCAAGGCATCGTTGTAAGTAATGTGATCGTGATAGCTGCCCACCAACGGATAATTTTGCGGCCAGCCGCCGTTAGGGTATTGCGCATCCAATATGAGGTTGATGCCTTTATAAAATGCATCCGCATAAACCGCTTTGCCGGTCGCGGTGTAAGCCTTGGCCAATAAATCCAGTTGCGTACTGGTGGCCGCGTTATCAAAGGTGGGGATGTAATGTTCCTCAACGCCAAAGGCTTCGCCAGGCTGGCGCGGTTGCTGGCTCATGTCGGTGCGCTTGGACCATCCACCCGAGGGCGTCTGGAAGGACACCAGGATGTTCGCAATGCGCTGGCCTTCGGCCGTCTTGAACCACTCCACCGACTGCTTCGGATCAAAACCAAATTCTTTGGTGTAAGCCGGTTTTTTGGGCTCTTCCAGCCCCAGGGCTGCCAGTTCGGCCTGGATAAAATCCTTATCGATTTTTTTCCAGTGCTCGGAGCGCGCGCGGTAGGCGGCCATATCGCGCTGGGTGCTGGCTGTGTCCGACGTGGGTTGGGTGGGTGATGTGCAGGCATAAAGACCGGCAAGGCTGAGCAGCCCGGCCAGTAACAACGGGAGTTTTTTCATGGATGTGTACCTTTGGTTTTTTTACCGCCCCGGTGGCGCAAGGCCCAGCCGGTGGTTGATGTTATGGCGGCTTGTTTTATAGGCGCGCGACCAGGTCGAGCGCCAGTTCTCTCGGTCGCCATGAGCGGCGACCTATGCAGTGTAGCAGCCAATGGTCCGCAATGCAGACGTGGCTGGTGTCGCACCAATCATTGGGGCAGAATGAGCCGTCTCCCGAACAATAACGCTCACAGGCCCTAGCAAGGAGCCCCCATGGCAAAGCTGTCCTGCAATTATTTTCCCGACCTGCCGGCCAATTGGCTGTGCAATCACTGCCACGCGCAATACAGCGAGCGTTGCATACCCGCTGGCCATAGCGCTCATTGGGGACGGCGCGGGCCGCGTTGCATCCTGTGTAATACCGAATTGCATTATCTGGGCAGCGCGACCGGCGCCAAACCTTTCTGGCAAATGCTGCCGCACTTCTTTCATTACCCCTTGCATATCAACAGCCTGATTGTGATCGTCGGCCTGGCCTTGGGTAGCTTATTGCTCGGCGGGGGATTGTTTACGTTATTCCTTGTGCTGTTTGGGTTGGCGGTGATGATCAAATACAGCTTTGCCATCATCGAACAGCGCGGCAGCGGCGCCACCACGCCGCCGGGCCTGGGTGAAGTCCTGAGCAGCGACCAGGATCACCTGTTTCTAAAACAGATCGCCGTGCTGTTTCTGATGGGTGTGATCGTCGGGTTGGCCTACCAGGTCGGCGAATTGGTAGGCGTGTTGGTGGGCGGTTTTATCACGCTGGCCATGCCGGCCAGCACCATGTTACTGGCGGTGGAAAAATCGGTGGGCCGCGCATTGAATCCGCTTGCGCAATTGTCTTTGATGACGGCGGTGGGCTGGCCCTATGTGTTGCTATGGTTTTGTGTGCAGATTATTTCTGCCGGGCCCTATTACGGTTTCGAATTACTCAGCGGCACGCTGCCCGATATTTTATTGATGCCGCTACTGGTGGCAATCAGCGTGTACTTCACCTTTGTGCTTTACACCATGCTGGGTTACGTGTTGTTTGAATACCAGCACGAACTGGGTTTTGAATCCACCGTGGATGAAGATCCGCTGACCCCTGAAGAGTTTGAAAAAGCCAAGGCGTTGGGCGAAGTGGCCGTGTTGATCAAAGAGGGCGATTACATTCGCGCGCGCACCAGCTTGCGCAAAGCCCTGGATGTGGTGCGCGATGATATGGAGCTACACCAGAGCTACCACAAATTATTGATGTTGCTGGATGACGACAGCGCGTTAACCAATCACGCGCAGTTTTTTATTGAGCTGGCGCAGCGGAAAAATATGCTGGGCAAGGCGGTGCCGGTGGTGCTGGATGTGCAAACCCGCGTGCCGGGGTTTCAACTGGACAATACCAAACTCGCGCTGGACCTGGCGCGCTTGCTGCAACAGCAAGGCAAACACCGCGCGGTGGTACGCTTGTTTTATAACTTGCATAAAACCAAAGGTGACGACCCTCATCTGCCAGCGGCGTATTTGGTGGTGGCGAAGATTTTCCACGAATACTTAAATGATGATGCCAAGGCGAAAGCCTTGGTGGAGTTTGTGTTAAAGAAATATCCCCACGCGGCGCAGAAGGCACAGTTGTTACAGGTGCTTGAATCGATTGATAAGACGGCGAAAACACTTCCGTAGGTCGGATTAGCGCCAGCGTAATCCGACAAACCCGTTCAATCAAAGGCAATCATCATAAACCGTACATCGGATGCCGACCTGCATATGGACAGTCGGATTACGCGGCGTTGCCGCTAATCCGACCTACGGGACAGACCGGCGAAGGTTTTGGCTTTTTCCAATTGCTGGTTTTGTTGGTAATACTGGGCCATCTGCGCGCAAAGTTTACCCATTGCCGGGTTATTTACACCTTGCTGTTGCGCGCGCAGCAAAAAGATTTCCGCCGGTTTGATGGCGTTGGCCTGCCAATATTTATAAGCCAATGCCAGGGAAATATTGCCGGTTAGTGCCGGTGTGTGCGGATGGAGCTGACGGTATTGTTGCAGTATGTCCTCAATGCCGGGTTTCCAGGTGACATAGGGCGTTTCCCGGGCAACAAATTGTTTCAACACGGCAAAGACCGTTTCATGAAACTCCTTACTTTGCGGCTGGCTTTTAGCCAGGTCGTAACGCAGCCGCCAGGGGCGCGGGTCCAGGGGCTGTTGTTCGCAGGCTTGTCTGGCGAGCATCTTTGCCTTGGGGAAGTCCAGCGCGGTCATGGCTTGCTGAATGCGTTTTAGCTTTTGTTCATTCACATCATCCTGGATTTTTTCTTCCTGCACTTCGGAAAATTCCTGCTGCGTTTTACGGGCCAGTAACATCATGCCCGCGCCAGCCAGCAGGCCGCCGATGTGCGCCCAGTAAGCGATATTGGTTTCGGTAAAGAAATGGCCATACAGCTCTTTGGCCAACCACAGCGGCAGGATAAATAATGCCGGCGCGCGGAACTCGCCAAAGTAAACAAACACCGTATAAAAAAAGCGAATCTTGCGCAGGCGGTAAAGCGCGAGGTACATGCCCATCAAACCCGAAATTGCGCCGGAGGCGCCGACCACCGGCACATAGGAATCGTGATTAAACGCGAGATGTAACACATTGGCGGCCAAGCCGGAAGCGAGGTACATGCCCAAATACACGTGGGGGCGCAACACGCTTTCCAGCGTAAAGCCGAACAAAAATAAAAACACCATGTTGCCGAACAAATGATCCCAACCGCCATGCAAAAACTGGCTGGAGATAAAGGTAAAGGGCTCGGCCTCTGCCGGTGTCATGCCGCCTTCAATACTGCTGAGCCGGTTACGCTGTTCTTCAAATGCTCGCCGTTGTTCCGGCCAGTCGGCGTGCGCTTCCGGAATGGTGATACGAAAATTTTGCCAACCGTCTTGCAGATAACGATCAAAACCGCGATCAACAAAAATGCCCCGCATCACATAAGCATCGCGTTCTGCCTTGCTCAGATTCGCGAGTTCATCCTGCAATTCAGGGTGAGCGGTTCGGCTGTAATCGAGAAAATGTTCGCGCTCCAGCTCCAGTAATTGATGCTGTTGATAGATACGCGCAGCGTCCTGGGCAATAGCCGCGTCGTTGCCCTGGTAGAGCAAAAAAATCAGCAGGTTTGCCAGGATAAGACCGATAGTAATGACGGGCGGTCGGGACCATTCCGGCTTATTCTCGATGGGGATAATCAACATAACGTGCGCGATCCACTGCAATAGGGTTCAGGGAACCAACTATCGCCAGCGGGTCAGTATTTTTCAAGTATTTTCTATGGTGGCAGCGTCCGGGACAGCGGGGGAGGATCGACGGGAATACACACTGGGCTGACCCACAGGCCGCGTTTTAAAGCGCCGATGTACCCACAGGTATTGTTCAGGTTGTGCGCGAATGGCTTGTTCAAAACATTGATTAACACGGGTGATATCGGCGAGGTCATCGCCGCTGGGAAAATTATCCAGCGGTGCTTTTAATTCGATACGGTAGTGACCTGTGTCATCGCGGTAATGAAAAAACGGAATCACCACCGCACGCCCCAGCTTGGCAAAACGTGCTGTGCCCGGCACGGTCGCCGCCGGGATACCGAAAAACGGAGCAAAGATACTGTGCTTGATGCCGTAGTCCTGATCCGGCGCGTACCAGACGGTGTGGCCGGCGCGCAGGTTGTGCACAAGCTTGCGCGTCTCTACGGTAATAATGGCCTCGCCGTAAAAGCCTTCGCGCGCTTTGATCAGCATATAAGCGAGCAGTGGATTCGGGTCCTGGCGGTACAGAAAATCCACTTTGGTGTGAAACGCCAGCATGCGACCGCAAATATCCAGCGTGGTCATATGGCAGCCCACCAGCAAAGCGCCTTTGCCTTGCGCCTGGGCCGCGTGAATATGTTCGAGTCCGCTAATGGTGTGGCGTTGTTGCAGGCGCGCACAGGGCCCCCACAGCGACATCGCCGTTTCAAAAAAACCGATCCCGCAGGAATCAAATACCCGACGCACCAGTTGCGCCTGGGCCGCCTCGTCCAGTTCGGGAAAACACAGGGCAATATTGGTTTCCGCAATCCGCCGCCGACTCCCGGCCACGCGATACAACAGGGCAGCCAGGCGTTTGCCGAGAAAGATATTCAGGCGCACAGGTAAGTGCGCGATGACATAGATCATGCCCAGCAGCATCCAGGTGGGCCAATAGCGCGGCATTAGGAAAGCGGTACGAAAAACGGGCGGCAGGTGTTTGGCTTGCGTTATTGTCATTAGATCGCCAGAAGAAATATCACAGAGTGTCAGGAGTATAGCAGTAGGTGGGGTAATGACCAGGCGAATCCCCCTCGACCTAACGATGATTGATGATCCCGGGGCACGAATGCGATGCAGTGACAGGGGTTTTTCATCCTATTTGATCCTTTTAAAGTGCATGTTTCTCTTCTCGCTTTCCCCGACAGTGTCGATATTGAGGTTTCCATGAAACAACGCGTAATTGCTTTCTCTTTAATGGTCTGCGCCATGCAAGCTAATTCATCGGACAAAGAACCACCCTTGTTTACGGCAGAAGATAATATTTATCAGCTTGCGCCTTCAGCAGCATTGGCGAACGGGCTCTATAAAGGTACAACACGTTTTGACAGCATGTTGCAGGTGGGGGACTTTGGTCTGGGTGCGCTTAACGCGATTGATGGTGAGGTCATTTTACTGGAAGGAAAAATTTATCAGGCCAGCCATCGGCAGGGGCGGTTGAGAGAGGTTGCCGGAAACGAACTATCACCCTTTTTTTATGTGAAAAAATTTCGCGAGGATCTACGGTTCTCATTAACGTCGGTACGCGACATGGACCATCTAACGGCGCAGTTGGATGCGCTGCTACCTACGCCTAATTTACCCTACGCCATTCGTCTTGATGGTAAGTTCACTCAAATTAAGTTGCGCAGTGTGCCGCCGCAGCGACCGCCTTATCCACCCATCAGCGAGGTCGTTAAACAGCAACACGTATTTAATATCAACAACATTCAGGGAACATTGGTTGCCTTTCGCTTCCCTACATTTCTCGACAGTGTGAGTGGTAGCGGCTATCACTTCCATTTCGTCAGCACAGATCGACTTGCCGGCGGACACTTACTGGAATTGCGCGCGGAGATGTTGATGGTCTCGATGGATATTGGCCGGGGAATAAATCTGATACTGCCGGATGACCCGACATTTTATGCAGCAGATCTGGAGCTATCAGCGGATGATGCCTCGAAGATTTATCACGATGCCATTCGTCCCATGAAATAGTGCTTACATGTTTCATAGCATGTAGGGGATTCTTAAGCCACAATCTCATCGTTAACTGACGTTGCAGGAGCCTCACATGCCATTGGAAACCCATGCTCTCGCTGTTTTTGCCAGCGTCGTCAAACATGGAAATTTTGTGCGTGCGGCAGCGGATAATGCGCTGACCGCCTCCGGCGTCAGCCGGGTGATTTCTCGTCTTGAAGAACAGTTAGGCGTGCGTCTTTTGCAGCGCTCCACGCGCCGCCTATCACTGACCGAAACCGGCGCCCTGTTTTATGAACGGGTGGTGCAGATATTGAAGGATCTGGAGGAAGCAGAAATTGAAGCCTCTGCCGACGGACTTCAGCCACAGGGATTGTTGCGCTTGAATGTGCCGGTGGTGTTTGGACGGCAGCACATTGCTCCACTGTTACCTGCGCTGCGCGAGGCTTATCCGGCTATGTCCGTCGAATTGACCTTGAGTGATCAATATGTGGATTTAATTGATGAGGGCGTGGATATGGCCATCAGAATAGGGGCGCTTAATGACTCCCGTTTGATTGCCCGTCGATTGTGTGCAAATCGACGTTTGCTGGTTGCCAGTCCGGATTATATTACCCGGCACGGTGAGCCTTTATGCGCCGCTGATCTTGAGCATCATGAGTGTCTGATTTTTACCGCACTGGAAAGATCGCATCAGTGGAGCTTGGTTGGCCCGGAGGGGCCGGTCACCTTCTCGCCCAAGGGATCCCTGATCAGCAACAACGGCGAAGCCTTAACCGAAGCTGCCAAGCGCGGAGCGGGCATTGCGTTAGGCGCAACCTTCTCTATTGCGGATGCATTATTATCCGGCGAATTGGTGCGGGTGCTGCCGGGCTACGAATTTGAAGCTACCGCTATCTATGCTATCTACCCCTCGACGCGCCAGCTGTCCGGAAAGGTGCGTGCCTCAGTAGATTTCCTGGCAAAGATGCTTGCCGGGCCACCATCCTGGGATAAAAGGTTGGAACAAAAATTGGGTGGTTTTACCGCATATCCCTGAGCGTTTTCCCGCAAGTAATGGTGCAGCTGCTGTCCAGCAAATAAACACCTGAGGCCAACCCGCACCAGTACTCACTGTGATGCAGTTACCAAAAGTTCATGCACAAGTTTATTCACAGCTTCTGTGGATAATCGTTGTTGATGACTTGATCAACAGCGACCTTTACTTGATCATTCCGCCGACTTTCTGCACACCGACAAGGATTCCCGGCATGTCTGTTTGGTTCACCTATCTCACCTGTGTTGCCATGGCGTTTGCGTTTATCGCCGTGTGGGTGCCCTGGCGGTTTTATCGCCAGCCGCTGTGGCTCTGGTTGTTGCTGACGGCTGTCATTCTGGCGTTACCCGCGCATCTATTAACACCCTTGGCATTGCTGTGGATAAGCATGGCGTTGGTGGTCTGTTATCTGGTCCAGCGCAGGGCGCACACGCCGATGTGGATGCTGTTGCTCCTGGCCGTCTATTTATTTGCGTTGGGCCTGGGTGTGCTGCCGGGGTTCGCGCGCATCACCTTGATTGAACCGGCGCTGATCGGCGACGGCGTCACGCCTTACGGTTTGCGGGTGAGTCTGGCAAAACCGATAGCGGGTTTGCTGGTGCTGGCCTGGCTCGCGCCCCGTTGCCGGTCGTGGCGTGAAGTGGGCAGGTTAACGCTGCGCTGGCCACACTGGTTGTTGCCTGCACTGGCGGTGTTGTTATTTGCCGGCCTGCTGGGTATTGCAGTGGATGTGAAATGGCTCTGGTGGACGCCGCTGTTTATTCTGCTGAACACCTTGTTCACGGTGATGCCGGAAGAAGCATTCTTCCGCACCTTTTTCCAGCGCCCGCTAGAGCAGCGATGGGGTAACGCCTGGTGGATTTTATGGGTTGTGGGTGCGTTGTTTGCGTTGGCCCATGTGGTGCCGATCCACGCGGACCTGTGGCGACCCTTTGCGGTTATTTTAGCGGCGGGCGTCGCATATGCCTGGGCATATCGACAAAGCGGGCGCGTTGAGACGGCGGTGCTGGCGCATGTGGCGGTAAACAGTTTGCATTTTGTGTTGTTGGTGTATCCGATGGTGTTTTAGTGGTTGTGTATATGGCGAGCTGGGTGTCGGATTACGCTGGGCTAATCCGACCTACGGGAGCGCTGGGCCCTCCGCCGGTTTTTATTCGATTTAACCGGGTCACATTTTTACCTTCATGACGTAGAATAGCCGCCTCATTGCGTCGCTAAAAAGCGGTCGGCTGTTGTTTCACATAGATTCCTTGGGGGGACCCGATGTCAAAGCTGCCAGAAACCCTGCGCGAGAATGTGCGCCTGTTGGGCGAATTACTGGGCGAAACCATTCATGACCACGAGGGGCCGGAAGTCTTTGCCAAGGTCGAGAGCATCCGCCAGTTGGGTAAGGCGATTAACAGTGCACAAAACGGTGATTCCGCACCGCTGGTAACCATGCTGGGCGAGCTGGACGATAAAGATATCCTGCCGATTGTGCGCGGTTTTAACCAGTTCCTGAACCTGGCCAATATTGCAGACCTGGAGTATTTTTCCAGCGCCGAATCCGAGCGCGAAGACAGCCTCAAGGCGATGCTGCTGGAGTTTGCCGATAGCCATGGTAAAGAGCGTCTTTCCGAGGTTATCCGCGATCTGCGTATTGAACTCGTACTCACCGCTCACCCTACCGAAGTCACCCGCCGTACCCTGATCCGCAAATATGACCAGATCGTCAACACCCTGGCCGACCGCCAGCGTGGCAACCTGCTGACCTTTGAACAGGATAAGTTGCGCGGCCGCCTGCACCGCCTGGTGGAGGAAATCTGGAGCACCGACGAAATCCGTACCGAGCGTCCCACCGCTATCGACGAAGCCAAATGGGGCTTTGCGGTGATCGAAAACAGCCTGTGGCAGGCTGTGCCGGACTTCGTCCGTCACCTGGACCGCCTCTGCTGTCGCCACCTGGGCCAATGCCTGCCGACGGATTTACAACCCTTCCGGTTTTATTCCTGGATGGGCGGCGACCGCGACGGCAATCCCAATGTTACCCATAAAGTCACCCGTCAGGTCTTGCTGCTGGGTCGTTCCATGGCCGCCGAACTGTACGCGCGCGATACCCAGAGCCTGGGCGGCGACCTGAGCATGTACGAGGCCAATGACGAGTTGCGTGCGCTGTATCCCGACAGTGTGACGCCTTACCGCGACCTGATGGCCGACCTGCGCAAGCGCATCCTCGCCACCGGCGACTGGGCACAGGCCCGCTTCCAGGGGCGCTTGGTAGAAGCGCCGGAAGACCTGATTGTCAGCCGCAACGACCTGCTCGAACCCCTGATGCTGTGCTATCGCTCATTGAATGAGGTGGGTCTGCCGCACATTGCCAACGGCCCGGTGATGGACACCATCCGCCGCATCCATGCCTTTGGTATCAACCTGGTACCGCTGGATATCCGTCAGGACGGTGAGCGTCACGTAAAAGCGATTGATGAACTGACGCAGTACCTGGACCTGGGCAGCTACCGCGAATGGTCGGAAGAGCAACGTCAGGCATTCTTGTTGGAGCAGCTGACCAGCAAGCGCCCATTATTGCCAGCCAAATGGCCGATGAGCGACGAAACTGCCGAGGTACTCGCCACCTGCCGTGTCGTGGCCAATGAACCCGAGGAAATCCTGTCTCACTACGTTATCTCCATGGCCCAGCAGCCATCGGATGTCCTGGTCGTGGCGCTGCTGTTAAAAGAGTGCGGTATGCAATGGGCCATGCCGATTGTGCCGCTGTTTGAAACCCTCGACGACCTCGACCGCGCGCCGGTGGTGATGGAAAAGCTCTGGCAGTTGCCCTGGTACCGCGAGTATTGCGGCAACAAGCAAACCGTCATGATCGGTTATTCCGACTCCGCCAAAGACGCGGGCAAATTGTCCGCAACCTGGGCGCAATACAAGGCCCAGGAAAAACTGGTGGCCCTGGCCGAGAAATACGAAACCAAACTGGTGCTGTTCCACGGTCGTGGCGGCACCATCGGCCGTGGCGGCGGCCCGGTTGAAAAAGCCATGGCATCCCAGCCACCGGGTTCGGTCAAAGGCAAGATCCGCGTGACTGAACAGGGCGAGATGATCCGCTACAAATTTGGCTTGCCTCGCCAGGCATTCAATAATTTGTCTATTTATGTGGCGGCAACCTTGCGTTCAACCTTGTCGCCCCACGCGGCCCCGGCCCAGGAATGGCGCGACATGATCGAACGCATGGCGTTCAAGAGCCTGGAGGCCTACCGCAGCGTGGTGCGGGGGCATCCGCACTTTGTGCCTTACTTCCGCAGCCTGACACCGGAACAGGAGCTGGGCTTGCTGGCTCTGGGTAGCCGCCCGGCCAAGCGTAAAGCGACCGGCGGTGTGGAAAGCCTGCGCGCGATTCCCTGGGTTTTCGCCTGGACGCAAGTACGGTTAAACCTGCCGGCGTGGTTAGGCACACGCCAGGCGCTGGAGTACGCGTTGAATGAACATCCCGCGATCCTCGCGGATATGGTCAGCAACTGGCCGTTCTTCTCCAGCTTCCTCGATCTGTTAGAGATGGTGATCGGTAAGGCCGACGGTCCGATCTGCGCCTATTACGAACAGCAACTGGTACCGGCGGAATACCACGGCCTGGGCCAACAGTTGCGCGCGGACCTGGCGGCACTGGAAGTGCTGATGAATCGCATCAAGCAACAAAAAGATCTGCTCAGCGATGAACCACTCTTGCGCCAATCACTCAGTGTGCGCAAGCCCTACGTTGATCCGCTCAACTACTTGCAGGCCGAGTTGCTGAAGCGCCATCGCAGCAGCGATGCCATCAGCCCCGACCTGGAACGTGCCTTGAAAGTCACTATGGCGGGTATTGCGGCGGGCATGCGCAACACCGGTTGATGGCTGGTATCCCGGCTGCTCTGTGCAACCGGGATTTTCTTTTCCGAGTTATGTATCCACTCCCGATTCCGCACCACCAGTATTTCACCGCCATTTCTTTGACACTTATTTAAACCGCGTCTATAAGTTAAGAACCCCCGACCGACGGTGGGGCCGAAGTGCTGCACGCAGCACAGTAACTACGTGTGTTGGACTGAGTAGCCTGGGTATGGATTCGGATTTCTCCCGTCACAAAAATGCTTTTGGGTCTACTGACTCGAACAACCTCTTACTGATGTCTGCCGGTGTGCCTGTGTTATTGGCGCTGTTGGTTATCGTTATCGCGTTTACTGCCATTGAATCCCAGGGGTGGCGTTGGCTGGTGAGCCTGGTAGCCCTGGCTTCAGGTGCCCTTGGTGTTGTGCTGGCGCGCGCGCAACTGCAGGCACGACAACAGGCAGAACAGCAGTTGGCCGTACAACACGCCGAGCGTGAACAGATCACGCGGCTGACCTTGGTGAACAACAACTATCATCAGTTATTACAGGAATTGTTACCGCTGTGGCGTCGTCAGACTGACCTGGCCAAGCATCAACTGGAAGAGAGCGTGAATGAACTGGTCAATCGTTTTTCCGGTATTCACGAACGTTTACAAAATGCCGTAGGCGCGTCCCGTGCTACCGCCGGTGATATGCAAGGCCAAGGCGGACTGGGTGGTGTGATTCAGTTTGCCGACAGCGAACTGGGACAAATGCTGCAAACCCTGAGCAAGGCTATTCAACATCGCGATGAATTACTGCGCGAAATTACCGAACTGTCAAAGATTACCGATGAATTACGCAGCATGGGCTCCGAGGTTGCCGGCATTGCATCGCAAACGAATTTGCTTGCGCTGAATGCGGCCATTGAAGCAGCCCGTGCCGGTGAATACGGGCGGGGTTTTGCGGTGGTCGCCGACGAAGTTCGCACGCTGTCGAGCCGCTCCGGTGAGACCGGTTCGCGTATTGGTAAACGCATCGAACAAGCCAACGCAACATTGCAAAAAACCCTCGACCGCACCGCAGAATTTGCCAAGCAGGACGATGCGCGTTTAGCGCAATCTGAAAGTGCGGTGCAGGAAGTGCTGAATCAGTTCCGCCATTCCGGTGAACGCATTATGGATTCGGCCCGCGCACTGGAAGAAGAAAGTGCCGTGGTGCAACACAATGTGGAAGAGGTCATGGTCAACCTGCAATTCCAGGATCGCGTCAACCAGATTTTGAGCCATGTTACGGCGGATATGGAAAAATTTGTCGCCATGCTGGGCGAGCAGCAAGCCAGTCTGGCGCGCGGTGAACGTATCAACACTATTGATGTAAAAGCCTGGCTGGATGCCGTGCGCAAATCCTACACCACCCTCGAACAGGTTGCCGTCCATCAGGGACGGGACAACGTCAAGAAGCCCGAAGAATCACAAATCACTTTTTTCTAGGAGTTATACATGTCGAAAACGATCCTGGTCGTCGATGACTCTGCCAGCATCCGCCAAGTCGTCAGCATTACGTTGAAGAGTGCCGGCTACAGTGTGATTGAAGCTGTTGATGGTAAAGACGCTCTCACTAAACTGGACGGGCAAAAAGTTAATCTGGTTATCTCTGACGTTAATATGCCGAATATGGATGGCATCAGTTTTGTGAAAGAAATGAAACAGAAAGCTAACTACAAATTTACCCCGGTGATTATGTTGACAACCGAAGGCTCAGACGAAAAGAAAAAAGAAGGCCAGGCCGCCGGTGCTAAAGCCTGGGTCGTGAAACCCTTCAAGCCTGAACAAATGTTGCAGGCTGTGTCGATGTTGATCTGATCATGAATATCAGCCGCAAAAAAAATAAAGACCATACGCTGATCAAACTGGCTGGTGAGATGACGATCTACAACGCCGCGCAACTTAAACAGGAACTGTTTGCCGATCACGCCAGTTTACCTGCCAAGGTTGTGCTGGATTTACAAGCCGTTACCGAAATAGATACCGCCGGTTTGCAGATCTTGCTGTTGCTGCAAAAGACCCTGGCGGAACGTTCAGTTGTTGTTTATATCGCGCGGATGAATGAGGACGTCGAGCAAATTTTCCAGGTGCTCGACCTGAATGGTTATTTTTCCTTTGATGTATAACCTGTCGGCCTGGCGGCTGACCAACGGAACCCGACCATGAATCTCGATGGAGCTTTACAAACTTTTTTTGCGGAAGCAGAGGAGCTGCTGCACTCCATGGAGTCCGGCCTGCTGAGCATGGAGGAGGGAAATGCGGATGCCGAAACATTGAATGCGGTGTTTCGTGCGGCCCATACCATTAAAGGCTCGGCCGGTTTGTTTGGCCTGGATAATATCGTCAGCTTTACCCATATCGTTGAAAATGTGCTGGACCGCGCGCGCGACGGCAAAGTAAGCATCAACAGCGATCTCCTGAGCGTGTTGCTACCCTGCCGCGATCACATCGCGACCCTGGTGGATGATGTGATGAACCAGCGCGACAGCGACGCAGCTTGCCTTGCCAAAGGCCAGGCGTTAGTGGCGGCGCTTGAACCCTGGCTGGATGATGCAGTGAAACACAGTCCGACGATAACCGTATCAACCCAATCAGTTTCTGAATCCGTAACAACTTACGATAAAAACGCCTGGCATATTTCAGTGCGTCTCGGTCCTGACTTATTGCGCAACGGTATGGACCCATTGTCTATCCTGCGCTACCTGCGCACGCTGGGTGAGGTAACCCATATCACCACCTTGACGGATCATTTGCCGTCGATTGATCACTTTGATCCGGAAGCCCTGTATCTCGGTTTTGAAATCACCTTAAACAGCGACGCAAGTCAGGAAACCATTGAAAGCGCATTTATGTTTGTGCGTGAAGATTCCAACATCCAGATTATTCCGCCGCGCAGTCATACAGATGCTTACATCAACCTGATCAAAAGCTTGCCGGAGAACACCCACCGCCTCGGTGAAATCCTGGTAAAGAGCCATGCTATTACCTATCAGGAACTGGAGCAGGCGTTATCCACCCAAAAGCAACAGGCGAAGGAACTGGAACCGGTGGCCTTGCTGGGGGATATTCTGGTGCGCGACCAGGTGGTGTCGCCGGCGCTGGTCAATGCGGCATTGGATAAGCAGAAAAAAAACGCGGAAAAAGCCGGCAGCCAGGAAAATAAATTTATCCGGGTAGACGCCGAACGCCTGGATCATCTGATTAACCTGATCGGTGAGCTGGTGATCAACCGACAGCGCGTGGATCTGCTTGCCGGAAAGCTGGGCAGCAACAGTTTGATTGAAGCCGTTAATGCCATGGGCAATTTTACCGAACAGATTCGCGATGCGGCTTTGACATTGCGCATGGTACCCATCGGCGATACGTTTCAACGATTCAAGCGTGTGGTGCGTGATACTGCTAAAGAATTGGGTAAGGATATTCAGCTCGACATCAGCGGCGCCGAGACGGAATTGGATCGTTCCATGGTTGAAAAACTCACCGATCCCCTGACGCATATTGTGCGCAATGCCATGGATCATGGTATCGAGCCGATTGCGCTGCGGCGCGAACGCCACAAACCGGATACCGGTGTGATTTCACTCTCGGCCTATCATGATGCCGGCAATATTGTTATTCGCATCGCCGATGACGGCGGCGGCCTGGATCTGGAAAAAATTCGCCGCAAAGCGATTGCGAATGGCGTGATTGAAGAAGCAGACACGCTCACCGTCCACGAGCTTTATCAGTTGATTTTCCATCCCGGTTTGTCGACGGCAGAGCAGGTCACCAACCTGTCCGGTCGCGGCGTCGGGATGGATGTGGTCAAGCGCAACATTGAAGCCTTGCAAGGTGGTATTGAGATTGACAGCGAATTGGGTGTGGGGACGCGCTTCACCATTCGCTTGCCGTTAACCCTGGCGATTATTGATGGCTTCCATGTCGATGCCGGCGGCATCGATTTTATTGTGCCGCAAAATACGATTCTTGAATGCGTGGATCTGCCATCACTTCCTCAGGTGGAAGGCCAACACTGCGTCAATCTGCGCGGTGAACAGGTGCCTTATATTCGCTTGTCGGAATTATTTCATCTAGCAAAAGAAGATAACCAGCGCGAAAAGCTGGTGGTCGTGCAATTTGGTGAGAGCCGCGCGGGTATTGTAGTGGATGACCTGCACGGTGAAATTCAAACGGTGGTAAAACCCATGGGGCCGATATTCCACGCGCTGAAAGGTATCGGCGGTTCCAGTTTATTAGGCACCGGAGCGGTTGCATTGATCCTTGATGTGCCGCAGCTGATCGGTTTTGCCGTGAATGTTGAACACCGGCGTAACAGCTCATTGTCGCTGGGTCCTGCCGGCAGCCATTAATGCGGGCAGCGGCAACAGATATGCAGGGTTTTAATGATGAATGACTTACAGAGGCAGAAAAAAAACAGCGCAAGTGCTGTGACCAAACAATTCCTTACGTTTCGCATCGGCCATGAGCATTACGGCCTGGAATTGTCACAGACGCGCGAAATTATCGAATACGGCGGGATCACAGAAATCCCGCTGATGCCGAACTTTCTGCGCGGCGTGATTAACCTGCGCGGAGAGGTGGTGCCGGTGATTGATCTCGCCGTGCGCCTTGGCAGAAAGCCGATCAGCGTCCAGCGGCGAACCTGCATCATTGTGGTGGAGCTGAAAAGCCAGGAGCAAAACCATGTGTTGGGTTTGCTGGCAGATGCAGTAAGCGAGGTGATCGAACTGGATGAAACCAGCATTGAAGATGCGCCCTCATTCGGCGCCAATATTCGTGCGGAATTTATTCTGGGCATTGCCAAACAAGGCGAGCAATTTATTGTGTTGTTGAATGCAGATAACACACTTTCTATCAGAGAATTGGCGCACCTGGTCGAAGCGCAATTACAGTAGCGGTTAATCGAGGGAGAACATCATGTTACGCAACCTTTCTTTAAAGCTGAAGATTATCGTACTCAGCGCGTTGATCGTCGCCGGATTGTTGGGGCTGGGTTTAGCCGCTATCAGCCAGATGCAAGCCTACAACGCCATTGTGGATAACAGCCTGATCAAGATTCAGCGGCGTTCCGATGCGCTGGCCGATGTGGAAAAAGCCAGTGTCAGCTTCCGTATGCAGGTGCAGGAATGGAAAAATATTTTATTGCGCGGCAACGATGAAGCCCTGTATGACCGTTATTACCAGAGCTTCACCGAGCAGGAAAAAGCCGTGCAGGATTATTTGCAAAGCGGTATCCGCCGGCAAAAGGAAGAAAATCAGGACTACGCTGCCTTCGAGGTATTGCTTAACGATCACCGGGAGATGGGGGCTAACTACCGCGAAGCGCTAAAAAGTTTCGACCATGCGGATCCCGAAGCCGGAAAAAAAGTCGATAAGCTGGTCGCGGGAATGGATCGTTCTGCCAGTCAGCATATGTTGGAGCTGGCTGAAACCATGTCCACCAATTTTGCAGCGTTTATCAAAGAAACCGATAGCCATGTTGAGGCGCTCTACAACGAGGCCTTTCGCGAGATGATCATCATCATTGTCGTGGCCTCGTTGGTTATCCTCAGCATCATGATCCTGATCTTCCATGACCTGTTCCGCATGCTCGGCGGTGAACCTGCCTATACCGCTGACGTGGTCAGCGAAGTGGCGCAGGGTAACCTGGCGGTAGATATCCAGTTAAAGCACAACGACAAAGCGTCGTTGCTGGCGACTATCGCGCAGATGCGCCAACAACTTTCACAAATTATTGCAGAAGTGCGCAGTTCAGCGGATGCACTGTCCTCTGCATCGGAAGAAGTCAACGCAACTGCCCAGTCCTTGGCAAAAGGTGCGTCGGTACAGGCCGCCAGTGTGGAGGAAACTTCTGCCTCTATGGAAGAAATGTCGGCGTCTATCGCGCAGAATAATGAAAACGCCAGTGTTACCGATGGTATTGCCCAAAAGGCGGCCAAGGATGCGGTCAGTGGCGGCGAAGCGGTGGCCGCCACCGTCGACGCCATGCAGAAAATTGCCGAACGTATCAGCGTGATTGACGACATCGCTTACCAAACCAATTTGCTCGCGCTGAACGCGGCCATTGAAGCGGGGCGTGCCGGTGAACACGGGCGCGGCTTTGCCGTTGTGGCATCGGAGGTGCGCAAACTCGCTGAGCGCAGTCAGGTAGCTGCCCAGGAGATCGGCGCGCTGGCGACCGAGAGCGTCAAGCGCGCTGATCTGGCCGGCAATTTATTGCAGGAAATGGTTCCGTCCATTCGCAAGACGGCAGACCTGGTGCAGGAAATTGCCGCTGCATCGTCAGAGCAAACCTCCGGTGTGAATCAGATCAACGGCGCGATTGGCCAGGTCAGCCAAACCATGCAGCAGAATGCCGCCGCATCGGAAGAGTTGAGTTCCACCGCCGAAGAGATGAGCGCGCAAGCATTGCGCTTACAGGAATCGATGACCTATTTCCGCCTTGCCAATGACAATAAGGGCAGCAATTACCAGCCGTTGGCACCGCGTCGTGAATATGCCGGCGAGGCCGTTCGGCCTTCCGCTGCACACAAAAAGTCATCCCTGAGTAATGATGAACTTGATAAAAACTTTGTTCGCTTTGATTGATGTAGTGGCTGTGCGCGACCTATGAACCAAATACCTAATGACAAGGAGTTTTTTTTATTTCAGCAGTTGATCTTCCAACGTTTGGGTATTCATCTGCCGGTGCAAAAAAAGGCTTTGCTGAGTAATCGCTTATGGAAGCGGTTGCAAGCTTGCCAGATGGAGTGCTTCGAAGAGTATTATCGTTTCATCATCAGCCCCCAAGGCCGCGAAGAATTAAACAAGGCGCTGGAGCTGATAACGACCAACGAAACCTATTTTTTTCGCGAGCCAAAACATTTTGATTATTTGCGCGATGAGCTGTTACCCCACTGTCGCCGGGGTGAAACCTTTCGCGTCTGGAGTGCCGCGGCCTCTACCGGTGAGGAGCCTTATAGTATCGCGATGGTGTTGCGCGACCGGTGTCCGACAGAGTGGGAATTATTGTGCTCCGACGTCAACGCAACTGTGATCGGCCATGCGCGTACCGGCATATACCCGGAGATGCGTGCGCGCAGTATTCCCGAAGGCTACCTGCGGCGCTTCTGCCGCAAGGGCATTGGTCCGGAAGCGGGCAATATACGGGTGGTAGCAGAACTGCGCGAGCGGGTTGATTTTTTTACGCTGAACCTTCATCAGGAATTTGCTGATATCGGTCAGTTCGATTTAATTTTTTTACGCAATGTGTTGATCTATTTTGAAAACGACACCAAACAGAAAGTGCTCGAACGTATTGCCGGCAAGTTAAAACCCGAGGGTGTATTGTTCGTCGGCCACTCGGAAAGCTTGCACGGGATTACCGAACGCTTTGTGCCGGTCCGTCCGGCGATCTACCGGCGGGCAAAATAGTATCGGAAACGAATAAATGATGGGCTGGTGTCGGGCGTTACACGTGCAACCGACATCACCCAAGGATACGACCTATGCCTGCGGATAAACTGTTAAGCATTCACCCGGGCGACTGGTATTTCGGCACCGGCTACAGCCGTTTGCATACGGTACTGGGTTCCTGCGTTGCGCTCACAGCCTGGCATCCGGCACTGAAACTGGGCGGCATGTGCCATTTTCTGTTACCACAACCGCCGGTTCGCAGCCGAACGACTGCCCCGGATTGTCGTTATGCGGAACATGCGTTGTTTGCAATGAAGCGATCTATGTTGCGTTACGGGGAGATGCGCCATTTTGTTATCGGTTTATTTGGCGGCGGCGATATGTTTACCCTGTCCGGTCCGTCGGCGATTGGTGAAAACAATATTGAATATGCCCGCCACTGGCTTGCACGGGAACGGTTGGCGGTGCAGAAGATCGATGTGGGCGGCACGGTATCGCGTTCGCTGACCTTGTATATGCAAACCGGGGAGATTCACCTGAAACATTACGACAGCCGCCCGGCAAACAGAGCCTGAATCGTGCATAGAAGCCTTCTCAAACAGTGGTCTGGTGAAGTGTTATGGCAATAGCGGTATTGGTTGTCGATGATTCTGCGGTAGTGCGGCAAGTGTTAACGGCGGTCCTGAATGAGGCGCCGGACATCAACGTCTATGCCACAGCGTCTGATCCTATTTTTGCGCAGATGCAAATGCAGAAGCGTTGGCCGGATGTGATTGTGCTGGATATCGAAATGCCGCGCATGGATGGTCTGACATTTTTGCGTAAGTTGATGGCTGAGAAACCGACACCGGTTATTATTTGTTCGTCGTTGGCAGAAAAAGGCGCGGAGCTGTCATTGCAAGCGCTATCCGCCGGTGCTATCGATGTGGTCACCAAACCACAGTTGGGCGTGAAAGATTTTTTATTGGAAACCAAGCAACGGTTATGGCAATTGGTTCGTGGTGCTGCCAGTGCGCGCATTGCACGCTGGCGCAACGATTCGGTGCCGGCGTCACCCGCACCGGCCACCGTTGATCTGGTAAAGATGACGGCCACCACCGACAGGATCAGTGTGATCGGCACATCCACTGGTGGCACCCAGGCGCTTGAGCAAATACTCTCCGCGATTCCGCGCACCTGTCCTGGTATTGCGGTGGTGCAACACATGCCGGAAAAATTTACCGCGGCTTTTGCGCGCCGCCTCGATGGCTTATGCGATGTCGAGGTGAAAGAAGCGGAGAGCGGTGATCGTTTGATTGCCGGTCGCGTCTTGATTGCGCCGGGTGGTTTTCATATGGAAGTGCAGCGTTCCGGGGCACAATACATTACCAAAGTGTTTCGCGGGCCGGCGGTGAATCGCCATTGTCCTTCGGTGGATGTGCTGTTCCGTTCTGCGGCCCGCGCGGCGGGACGCAATGCCACGGGCGTGTTATTGACCGGCATGGGCGACGACGGCGCCCGCGGACTGTTGGAATTACGCAATGCCGGTGCGCGTACCGTCGCGCAGGATGAAGCAACCTGCGTGGTGTTCGGTATGCCTAAAGAAGCCATTAACATGGGTGCTGCCAAAGATATTCTACCGCTGTCGAAAATTCCTGGCGTGCTGGAGACCTGACGATGATAGAGCGCATACAAGACATTCGTTTGCTGGTAGTTGATGACAGCAATGTGCAACGGCAACATGCACAGGGTCTCGCGCAACAATTGGGTGTGGCGGCGATTCTCGGCGCGGTCGATGGTGCCGATGCATTGCGCGTGTTGCAGCAGCAACAGGTGGATGTGGTGGTCATTGACCTGGAGATGCCGGTGATGGACGGCGTTGAATTGCTGCGCTCGATTGCGCAGCAACAGCTGGCCAAAAGTGTAATCATCCTCAGCTCAAAAGATCCCGTGTTAATCTCCAGTGTTGGCACCATGGCGGAAGCCGATGGTTTATATGTACTGGGCACCTTTCATAAACCCATGCAAGTTGAGTTATTGAAATGCAGCCTGTTGCGTTTCTTGCAGGATAACCGTATTCAGCCAACAGCGGTGCAGGACACGGCGCTACCCGAAGTAACGGCTGTTGAATTAAGCCAGGCGCTGGAGCGCAACGAGTTAAGTCTGGCTTATCAACCCAAGTTAACGGTACAAGGTTTATTATTGCGTGGCGTTGAAGCATTAGCCCGTTGGCACCATCCCGAAAAAGGTTTTATCTCGCCCGGTTATTTTATTCCCCTGGCCGAACGTCACGGCATCATCGATGTGTTGACGCGTCACCTGTTACTGAAAGCATTAAAACAAAAACAGGTATGGCAGCAGCATGGCCTGGGTTTTCATCTCGCGTTTAATTTATCGCCGCTGTCGTTAGCTGATCCCCGCATGGCCGATTGGATGACGCAACTGGCGGCCGACCATGGCATTCATCCGTCTGACCTGACCCTCGAAGTGACCGAAAATGCATTGCTGGGCGAACTGGCCTGCGCAATTCAAACCCTGGCGCGTTTGCGCCTGAAAGGTTTCAATATTGCCATCGACGATTACGGCACCGGGTTCGCCAACGCGCAACAACTATCGCGTGTGCCGGCAACGGAATTAAAACTGGATCGCTCTCTGGTGGATCGTGTTGCGTCCCGGCCCCAGCAGCGAACCATCCTGGCCAGCACGGTTGACCTGGCACGAAACCTCAAACTGTCTACTGTGGCGGAAGGGGTGGAAACCCTGGAAGACTTTCTGGTGCTGAGTGAATTGGGTGTCGACCAGGTGCAGGGTTTTTATTTTTCGCGACCCCTGCCGGCGGATGACCTGGTCACCTGGCTGCAACAGGGATTAAATCAATGCCGCAAGGCATTGCAATAGCGATTGAACTGCCTGACTATTTGCAGATCCTATTTTCATATTCCGCTGACTCAGTCGTGGTGTGAAAAAGCCCTGAGAAGACAGATCTGTGATGAAATCCCTGGTGCAAAAAATCCTCGCCGTACTGACCTTCGGTGCGCTATTGCTGACGCTTGTCGGGTTGGTGGCTTTCCGGCAAATCAATCGGCTGATCGCGGACATGGGTGTACAGTCGCTCGATTATCGTATTGAAAAAATCCGTTTATCCTCGGCCCATTTTTCCGACCTTGCTTTTCATTACACGCCCGACATGACGGCGGACACCAGTGCCGTCAGCACCAGCCATCAGGTGAATGCGGCAGATGTTCGTATTACGTGGAATTGGTTGGGTGTATTCAGCCCGCAATTATTATCTATTGATGTTGCCCAGCTGCATTGGCACACCATACAGAAAGACGAAATCTCTTCCGCGACTTCAGGTTTTGCGCTACCCGAGGATTGGTCGATACCGGGTTTTTTGCCTGACACAATCCATGTTCATCGCGCTCAATTAACCCTGCCGTGTCCGTCCGGTGAATGTTTTCTGACAGGTAAACTTGATGCTCAACAGACGGAAGAAAAACTCACTTTGCACGGACAATTTTCACCGGGAGCCGAGCTGCGCTCGCAGTACATCGATGTCAGCGTCGATTATCGGTTAAACAAACAATTGCCCGCATTAACCCTGCAGGTCACCGCCGAAGATGATCTTCACGCTGAGCTGACAACACAATTGCATCAGGCTGGCGCCTTGCTCTGGTCCGGTGAAATCAATGCCCAAGCCCACTATCCAGCCCCCTGGTTATTGGAGGCACTCGCCGATTGGCATATCAGCCTGGACCGCCAATGGGCTCAAGCGCTGAACCAACCCACCACCATTCGCGCGCGATGGGAAGTAGCTGTTGAGCCATTAGTGCAACACGACACCTTACCTTGGCATAAACTTTTGCATGGTGAGGCTGAGCTGGATATGGATATGGCATCACCTGTCGCGGTGCAAAATATCGGTACCTTTTCCGGCAAGGCAGCGTTGCGCATTAACGCTAAGGAAGGCGCATTGCAGGCCTATGAACTGTCTGCCGATGTGACGGTATCTGAGCCGGTGTTGCCGACGGCGTGGCAATCCCTGGGGATTGATATGGAGCGGGTGGATATCCGCTTGGCGTCCCGGGCTGATGCGGTCAGCTTTAGCGATTTGCCGGTGCAGCTTGTTATCCGCACGCAAGGTAAATTCCAGGCGAATGCCGATGTGCGTGCGTCGATCAATGCGGTTGATAAATCCTTGCTTGTACCCGATGTCCAACTGGATGCACAGCTTGCGCAATTCCATGCGCTGCCGGATGTGCAAATCAGTGATGTGAACTTGTCCTGGCGTGGTGCGGCAGAGTGGCAAGACAATCAATTTACCCTGCGCGCCCAAGCGCCTTCGCGCGTGCAGGGTGACTTGCACGCGAACGCCTGGTCGCTTGATGCTCGCTCGACAAAATTGGTCCTGGATAACCTGGCCGTGTCCGGCGTTTGGGATGGCGATGCAGTAGATTGGGACAACTTGCATATCGATGCCGCTGCGCAATTGAATATCGCACAACTGCAACACCCACAGTTACATACCAAACCCTGGCAGTGGCGAGGAAGCCTCCAGGGAGGCATGAAAAACATGACGGCGCGTGGTGAGCTTACGGTTAACAATTCACTGGTAGTATTCCATGCGGTGAAACTCAATGCCGACGAGCTGCAAGCTGATTGGCAATTACACGATAGTTTTTTATTGGCAGGAAATCCGTTTGCAGATGTTGCCCGGGCGTGGCCGCCCTTATTATCACTGACCCAAGGTAAGGTAAAAGGCGAAGGCAAGGTTACTTTTGACCTCAATAAACAGTCATTAAAAAAAGGCGTAGCGACATTGATGTTGAACGACATTTCCGGCATCTATGACACCATCCTGTTTCAGGGCTTAACGACCACCGTATCTGCGTCTGCCAAGCCGACATCATTCACGCTGACGACCGAGAAACTGCAGGTTAAACAAATAAATAAAGGTTTTGTCTTTGGCCCACTCAGAGCAGCCGGCATGTATGAAGCGGGGTGGGAAAATCCCATCGAAGGAAAACTGATGGTGCAGGATGTTTACGCCGATGTTATCGGTGGCAGCGTG
>CAMLOU010000022.1 GCA_946481735.1 uncultured Cellvibrio sp. | reverse complement strand
ATGCTTAAACGAATCTCTGTGCAGGACCTGCGTCTTGGCATGTACATCCATGAACTCTGCGGCTCCTGGATGGAACACCCTTTCTGGCGTTCACGCTTTTTACTCACCCAGCAAAACGACCTGAAAACCCTGCTCGCCAGCGGTATCCGCGAAGTCTGGATCGATACCACCAGGGGAGCGGATGTCGCGCAGGGGGCCACGGCGAGAACCGATGAAGACGTAGCCGAGGAGACAGAATACTTGTTGCGGGAAGCGGACAAGCCTTTGTCCACCTCAACCACCAGTATGGCGGACGAAGTTCGCGCGGCCATGAAGCTGTGTAATACGGCCAAGCAATCGGTGGTGGATATGTTCAGCACGGCGCGCATGGGTAAAGCCATTGAGGTTGGCCAGGCCCTGGCACTGGTGGAAGATATCGCTAACTCGGCCTCGCGCCACCCCCACGCGCTGATCAGTCTCGCGCGGCTCAAGAACGTCGATGAATATACCTACATGCATTCCGTGGCCGTGTGCGGTTTGATGATCGCCCTCGCCCGCCAGTTGAATATGAGCGAAGAACACGTCCGCGAAGCAGGCCTTGCAGGACTGCTGCACGACATCGGCAAGATCGCCATTACCAACCAGATCCTCAACAAGCCCGGCAAGCTGACCGATACCGAATTTGCCGTGATGAAGACTCACCCGGAGCGGGGGCTGCGCATCTTGCAAAACAGTGATTCCGTCAGCCCGGCGGTGCTGGATGTGTGCTTGCACCATCACGAAAAAATCGACGGTACCGGTTATCCCCACGGCCTGCGCGGCGACGACATCAGCTTGCTCGCGCGCATGGGCGCGGTGAGCGATGTGTACGATGCAATTACCTCGGATCGCCCGTACAAACAGGGCTGGCTACCCGCCGAGGCAATCCGCAAGATGGCCGAATGGAGCAAAGGGCATTTTGACGATGCGGTCTTCCAGGCCTTTGTCAAAACGGTCGGGATTTACCCCATTGGCTCGCTGGTGCGCCTGACCAGCGGGCGCCTCGGAGTGGTGATTGAGCAAAACGCCGACTCACTCCTGACTCCCAGGGTCAAGGTCTTCTTTTCCACCAAATCCCGGGTGCAGATCGCGCCGGAGGTGGTGGACCTGGCCCGCCAGCAGGACGAAAAAATCGTGGGCAGGGAATCAGCCGAGACCTGGGGATTTCGCAACCTGGAACATTTGTGGATTGATCAGTAGCAGGCCTGCGCCGCCAACAAGCGAAGCGGTGCCAAAAAGATTGCTCTACACCACATTTTTGGCATGTAAATTTGCATTCCTACTAAAATCGTTCATACTTCGCCCAACATAGGCCGCAGGTATTATCAGACGGCCCCCTGACTGCCGCTCGGCTGTCAGCTCCCTTTATTCCCTTCCCACATACTGACCGGATAGCAGATGCAGGGAAAACAAGTTGCTTCGCAGTCGACATCTGTTTGTCGCGATCATTCTTATCCGGCGGTACCGCTCCGCCGTTACCCAATTGCAGGACGTGATGGATATCCGATGATGAAAAGGTTGTTATTTATCCTGGGCTGTTTATTCAGCACCACTGTTTGCGCCACCTTGAATGACGGCATTAAAGCCTTTGATAACCAGAATTATGCTGCTGCGCTGGCCGAGTTTCGTACCCTGGCCACCGTCGGCAACGCCGAGGCGCGTTATTACCTCGGTATCATGCAGAAGGACGGGCTGGGGATGCCCCAGGACAAAGGCCGCGCAATCGCCTGGCTGAAAAAGTCCGCCCGCCAGGGACATGCCTTGTCCAACTATGAAGTCGGCAAGATGCTGCTCGACGGGGATGGCGTAACACAAGACGTACCCGATGCCATTAAATGGCTCACGGTCGCTGCCAACGCCGGTATCGAGCCCGCCCAAATAACCCTGGCCACCCTCTATTACGACGGAACCAGGACCGACCGAAACCTTCCCCAAGCCATTAGCTGGTTTGAAAAGTCCGCCCGGCAGGGCAATCCACTGGCCCAATTCCAACTGGCCAACAGTTTTTTCAAGGGCGAAGGCCAAACGCAGGATTACACCCAGGCCGTCCATTGGTATCAACAAGCGGCCGAACAAGGTCACACCGAAGCCCAGTACACCCTGGCGTATCTGCATATGGAGGGCAAACATATCCCCCAGGATTACACCGCCGCATTTCAATGGTTCGAAAAAGCCGCTAGCGCCCAGCACCCCGAAGCCCAATTCATGATGGGTTACCTGTACGACCAGGGCACGGGCGTGGCCAAAGATGCCAGGTCCGCCCATGAGTGGTATCTGAAAGCGGCAAACCAGGGTTATGGCGAAGCGCAGTTAATGGTGGGCTACCTGTATTTTGTCGGCAAAGGTACCCGGAAAAATCCGCAACTGGCAGAAGAGTGGGTGGCAAAAGCCGTTGCCCAGGGCAATACCAAAGCCCAAAAAACCCTCGACGATATTCGCAAGGCCCAAGCGCAGTAAATCACCTGGTTCCTCCATGATGCGGTGAAGATTCATCGGGGCGGTGTAGTGCCTGTAGATTGTGAAGAAGCGAAAAAAGGTGGGAGGTAAACACCTGAGAGCAAGCGGTGAGAAAACGTGTTTAACAAAAAGGCGTGGCTAATTTTTTTGAGAGGTTAATCCATGAATGTAAACAACACACAACGCAAAAAGCACGGCCTGGCCTTGGCCATCGCCGGCTTGATGCTAACGCCTTGGGCGCAGGCAGCGGATGTCAACATCTCCGGCTTTTTGTCCGTCGGTGGTGGCTTCGTTGACGATGAAAACAGTATCGCCTACGGCGGTTATGACGATGAAGATTTAACGTTCGACAAAAACCTGCTCGGCTTGCAAGTGAGCGGCAAGGTGAACGAGAAAATTTCGGCCACCGTGCAAATGATCGCACGCAGCAGTGACGATTATGACTTTAGTGCGGAGTGGGCTTACCTGACCTGGCAGGCCACCGAAAACAGTAAAGTGCGTGTCGGCCGGTTGCGCACACCGTTTTATATGTTTTCCGATTACCTGGATGTGGGTTATACCTACGCCTGGATCTCGGCACCGCAAGAACTGTATTACTTGCCGTTTAACAATGTTAACGGCATCGACTATTACCTGACGTCCGCCCTGGGCAGTTTCGATACCAGCTTCCAGGTTTACGTCGGCAGCTTTGATGATGACTTTGTACTCACGGGTATTTCTGCAACAGCGGAATCCAAAAACCAGATGGGTGTCGCCGCCACTATCGGGCGCGATTGGTGGACGCTGCGTGCCGCCTATCACCAAACCGACCTGACGATTGAGTTCAGCGATTTCCAGTTGAGCGAAACCGTCAGCTTCAACCAATTTTTGGGTCAGCTTGAAGCTTCACCCTTTGCCGATACAGTTACCAAGGTATTGGTCGATGAAGATCGCACGACGTTTGCGGAAGTGGGCCTCAACATCGACACCGGCCGTTTTGTTGCGGCGGCGGAATATGTCGAGTTTGATGTAGAGGATTCGTTCCTCTCCAAAAATATTCGCCACTACATCATGGGCGGTGTGCGCGCCGGGGATTTTTTATTCCACGTGACCAGCGCCAAGTCGGATGACGAACTCGCCTCACCGGAAGCCGGTATTCCAGTAAGTGCGGAGACTGCACCCATCATCGGCACCTTACAGGCGATTGCGGCAACGCGCGGTGAATTCCGCGATACCATGTCTTACGGTGTACGCTGGGATGTCAGTTCCGGTGTGGCCTTGAAGCTGCAATACGACGACGTGGATGATAATAAAGGCGAACAGAAAGTTTTCTCTGTTGCGTTGCAATCAGTGTTCTAAGAGGAAGCGCCATGATGAAAAATTTCTTACGTTCTGTAGCCGCTATGGCAATCATCAGCTGGTCCGGTGCGGTGCTGGCTGAAGTTGCTGTTATCGTTCATCCCTCCGCCGGTTTTGACAGTTTGACGGCCGATGAAATCTCACGCCTGTTCCTGGGAAAAAGCAAAAGTTTTCCCAACGGTTCGCCCGCTATTCCCCTGAACCAGGACGATGGCTCTGCCACGCGCGACCAGTTCAACCAGGCAATTTGCGATAAAAGCCCCAGCCAATATAAAGCCTACTGGTCCAAGCTGGTGTTTACTGGAAAAGGCACGCCACCCAAAGACAGCGGTGACGACGCAGCGGTAAAAATCCTGGTTGCGGGTAACCCGAAGATGATCGGTTATGTGGACGCCAGTGCAGTGGATGATTCGGTTAAGGTGATCTACAAACTGCCGTAAAGTAGCTGTAAGTAAGATGTATCGCTAAATCAAAACGCCCGGTGAATCCGGGCGTTTTCTTATGAAAAGAAACCTTACTGACGCTCCCAGATTTCGCGCAATTGATCCACCAGCAACATCGGATCAAAGGGCTTGGCGATGACACCGACCGCACCAAGGTCCAGGTAAGCCTGCACTTCCTGCGGTTGCACCTTGGCGGTCATAAACACCACCGGCGTGGTGGCCAGCGTGGGAAATTCACGCAAGCCTGCCAGGGTTTCCGGGCCATCCATATTGGGCATCATCACATCCATCAGGATTAAATCCGGATTGAATGCCTCGGCTTTTTGCAACGCCTCACAGCCGGGTGAACATACCTCCAGCGTAAACCCGTGAATCGTCTCCAACACCATGACGGCGATTGCCTGGATATCCGGATCATCTTCAACATACAAAATTCGTTGCAACTCGGTGTGCATGATGCGTCCCCCACACTATTCCGCACAAGGTAAGGTAATCGTAAAACAACTTCCCAGCCCCGGCTGCGACTCAACGCTGATTTTACCGTTCATCTGTTCCAGCAATTCTTTGGTGATCGCCAGCCCCAGGCCCGTGCCGCCTTTTTGACGGGAATCCGATGCATCAGCCTGGGAAAATTTTTCAAACAGGCGATGCTGAAACTCCAGCGGTATACCGGAACCATAATCAATGACCGATAACGCAATATGCTTGTCATCCATCGTCATTACACGAATATCGACACGGCCACCGGGTGGTGAAAACTTGGCGGCGTTGGACAGCAAATTGGTCATCACCTGCAAGAAACGTTGTTCGTCCACCGTAACATACAGATCCTCGGTTACCGGCTCCAATTGAAAATTCACCTGGTATTGGTCGCCGTAGGTTTTGTTTTCATAAACGGCTTGCTCCAGTAAGCTCCGCAGTGGCTGCCTATGGAAATTGAAGTCCATCTTGCCAGCCAATAATTTTTTCATGTCGAGCAGGTCATTGATCAACAAGGTAAGCCGCCGGCTGTTTTTGTAGGCGATGTCCAGCATAGTGCGGGATTTTTCCGGCGCCTCATCGAGTGCCCCGCTGACCACCAGCTTCAAGGCACCGGAGATGGAGGTCAAAAGCGTACGCAATTCATGGCTGACCGTCGACACAAATTCGTCTTTCATATGCTCCATTTTCTTGCGCTCGCTGATATCCCAGATAAAACCATCCAGGTATTTCAAATAGCCCTGCGCATCAAAGATACCGCGCCCCACTTCCTGCAGCCAACACCATTGTCCATCGGCCCGTTGCACGCGATATTCCAGCGTGAATTCGCGCTTCTCGCTAATCGCCGCGCGCACAATATGACCGGCTGTGCCGGCATCATCGGGATGCATGATATCGCTGAAACTGCGCCGCCGATTGTCGATAAAATCTTCGGCCGGATAACCGGTCAGCGCCTCCACTTCATCGCTGAGGAATTGCATACTCCATTGATGATCGTTGACACAACGGTAGATTGCACCGGGCAAGTTACTCAACATGCTGCGAAAGCGTTCTTCATTTTCTTCCAGCGCGCGGCGCGATTCCATGAGCGCGGTGATATCCACATGGGTGCCGAACATCATCAACGGCATGCCGTCCGCCGTGCGTTTGGATACGCTGCCATGGGCGTGTATCCACACCCAGAAACCCAATTTGTGGCGCATGCGGAACTGGCAATCGTAATAATCTGTCCGGCCACTGAAATGCTGTTGGAGCATGGCCTGGGCATGCACCAGATCTTCTTTATGTGTCAGTGATGACCAGGTCGACATACTCAGCGGTTGCAACTCTTCCAGCGAGTAGCCGAGCATTTCTGCCCAGCGTTCATTGAAGGATGCCCCA
Source organism: uncultured Cellvibrio sp. (assembly GCA_946481735.1). The sequence goes on along the minus strand of CAMLOU010000022.1, from coordinate 33,487 downwards.
CCGGTCTGCACGTTAACTTCCCAGGTGCCGACATTAGCGCCGTTGATAATGGACTGCAGATTTTCAGCATTGCGTTGCAGCAGGTTATTGGCTGATCGTAAATAAAATAATTGCATCACCTGCCGCGCCAATGCGGCTAACGCCTTTTGTTGCTCTGCGGTCAGGGTGCGCGGTTTGTAATCCACCACACACAGGGTACCCAGTGCAGCGCCCGCGTCTGTCACCAGCGGCGCGCCGGCATAAAAGCGAATGTGCGGCTCACCGGTCACCAGGGGGTTATCGGCAAATCGTTTATCCTGCAAGGCGTCCGGCACAATGGTCAGCTGCTCCGGTTGCAAGATGGCGTGCGCACAAAAGGCGATGTCGCGGGCCGTCTCGGAACCCTCCAATCCGACGCTGGATTTAAACCATTGGCGCTCCTTATCAACCAGCGAGATGATGGACGTCGGCACATCGCAAATCATGCTGGCGATAGCGGTGATATCGTCAAAGTTTTTTTCCCGGGGCGTATCCAGGATCGATAAGTCGTAGAGTGCTTGCAGGCGCAGCATCTCATTGGGGGGCAAGGGCGGTTTCATGATGGCTTACCGCTATCATCCCGTAACAGGTGCGCCTTTTGGCTGTGTAAAAAATGATTCAATGACATCAAGGAATTCCTGACTGGATTCACGATTTTTAACAAAGGCCATTTCAATCTGCTGTTTTTGTGCCTCATTGAGTTCACTGGACGACAACACAATGATCTTGGCGGCGGGCTGGTGTTCGCGTAATTCCGGCAACAAATCCCAACCATTGCCATCGGGTAAACCCAAATCCAGGATAACGAGTTGGTACAGGTTTTCCCGCATCTTCTCGCGCGCTTCCGCCAGGCTGGCCGCGCCGTCAAACTCGGCGTAACGATGCCCGATAAAAGCAATTAGCCGCTGCAAATCCACATCGTCTTCAATATGCAGAATATGAATCGGCGCGGATTGGTTGTGGCTGACCGCCTCCTTGACCAGGGATAACAGACGCGTTTCGTTGATCGGTTTTTCCAGCCAGTCTACATGGGACAAATTCAGGTCGCTGTTGATGGTGAGGCGCCCTTCATCTACCGCCGCGGAGACGACCACCACCGGTATGTCAGCGGTACTTTTACGCGCGCGAATTTGTTGCAAGACCTGCAGGCCACTCATGTCCGGCAACATTAAATCCAGGGTGACTGCACCGTAAAGTTTACGGGAGAGACTCAATAATGCCGTCGCCCCGCGATCAGCAATATCCACCTGATAACCCGCATTACGCAGCATGGTGGCGATCAGATCTGCCACTTCATGGTTATCTTCCACCACCAGGATGGGGCGGTATTCTGTCATCGGCTCTGCCCGCGCCGAAAAATTAACAGGCGAGCTGTTCACGCACGGCAAATCAAAATAAAAGGTCGAACCCATGCCTTCGACCGACTCAAAACCGATACTGCCGCCCATGCGTTCCACCAATTCCTTGCATATTGCCAGCCCCAACCCGGTGCCGCCTTTCTGGCGACGATCCGATGAATCCGCCTGGGAAAATTTCTGGAAGATACGCGAACGAAATTCTTCGGGGATGCCTCCGCCATTATCACTGACTGCCACACGCACCAGTTCCCGGTGGAGACTCACGGTAACCTTGACGACGCTGCCGGGCGGGGAAAATTTGGCGGCGTTGGACAGGAAGTTGGTGAGCACTTGCAGGAAGCGGGTTGCATCCACCACCACCTGTACATTCACCTCACTCCCCTGCAACTGAAAGCTCACCTGGTGTTGGGCCGCGTAAGCGGTATTTTCCTCCAATGCCTGCTGGATCAAGGGCACCAGTTCATGAGAGCGCATATCAAAATGCATCTTGCCCGCCACCAGCTTTTCCATATCCAGCAAGTCGTTCACCAGATGATTTAATCGCAGACTGTTTTTGTGGGCGATGTTGATCATCTTGTACAGGTTGGGCGGCAATTCGCCGGTAGCGCCGCCGACGATCAATCCCAAGGAACCACTGATAGCAGTCAGTGGTGTGCGCAATTCGTGACTGACCGTAGAGATAAATTCGCTCTTGAGGCGATTTGTACGTTTTAGCTCGGTGATGTCGCGCGCGATGCCGAGAAACCCGTTGATATCACCCTGCGCGTCGCGCAGGCAGGTCACCGCCAATAACACCGGAATATGGCTGCCGTCGCGATGCACGTAGGTCCATTCATTTTCATCCTTTTCACCGCGCCGCGCCTTGGCCACATAGGCGTCAAAGGCATCCGTAATGTTCAGGTTTAATTCAGTGGATATTGCGCGCGCGTGCGCCATCATTTCTTCCGGCAAATGAAAGGCCACCGGCGTGTGTTTTCCGACAACCTCCTCGGCCATATAACCGAGCATATTTTCCGCACCGCGATTGAATGTTTTGATGAGGCCTTTTTCATCGACCGAGATAATCGCCACACTCGCCGCATCGAAGATGGCCTGACGCAGCTCATTGGTTTCCTGCAAGCGTTGTTCCGCATCCTTGGCAGCCGTGACATCGGAAATAAATCCATGCCAGAGAATGCTGCCATCATCCAGTTTTTCCGGCTGCGCATCACCCTGCACCCAGATCAAGCCGCGCTGTGGATGATTAACGCGGTAGCTGACCCGCCAGGTTGACAGGGTGATTGCCGATTCATTCACCGATGCGGCCACCGCCTCGCGGTCGTCCGGGTGGATAACCTGATAAATCGCGTCCGCGTTAACGGAGGCTTGCGCCGGGTTAACGCCATAGACCATTTTGATGCCGGTACTCGCATACGGAAAAAACGAACTGCCATCAGGGTTCAATTGAAATTGGTATAAAAAGCCGGGCAATCGATCACTCAATTTGGTGAAGCGTCGGTAGAGCGCGCGCTGTCGGTCATCCTGTTGCCAATGGGTGATAACCGACCCCATCCAGCGTGCCAGCAAGCGCATAAAATCCTTGTCCTGTGCATCAAAGGGTGTCGCACGTGCCGCGCTGGCGCAAGAAAAGCTGACGGTGCCATAGACGTCGCCTTCAACCCAGAGCGGAACGCCAATGTAGGATTGCAATTGCAGCGCTGTGTGCGCCGGGTGATCGGCAAAAGGAGAATCGGAAAAACATGGCACGGCCACAACGTCACCATCGGCCAGGGTGATGCTGCAGGGCGTTTGCTGCAAGGGAAAGTGTTGCTCGTCCTGAAAACGGCCATCGGGAGAGATCTGTACCACTACCGCGTAGTCCGTATTTTTTACCCGGCTGATGATGCCGTAATGCATGCCCAGGTGGCGCGCGCCCAGAATCAGTGAGCGGCGCAGCTGCTCTTCAAATTCCACCGCCGGCAAGGAGGCGATGTCGTTCAGCGCACGCAAGGCAGCCTGCTGGCGCAGGATCGTGATTTCATTATGTTTGCGCGATGAAATATCCGTGTAGACACCGAGCATGCGCGCGGCGCGGCCATCCGCTAGCCACTCCACCACCTTGCCACGGGTGTAAAACCATTTATAGGTTCCGTCGTGAATACGCAGGCGGTGTTCATTTTCAAACATGGGTGTCTCGCCTTTGATATGGCGAGTCATGTCATTTACGCATTGTTCTTTATCGTGGGGATGCAAACGACTTAACCATTCTTCGCCATCATCCTCAACGGGATAATCCGTCGGGACGCCACAGATTTTTTTCCATTCCAGCGAGAAGGTGGCTTTATTGGTAACAATATCCCACTCCCAAAAACCCGAATCACTGCTCGCCAGCGCGAGCATCAAACGTTGCCGCGCCGTTTCGCTGGAGTCGCGCTCCTGTTCCAATTGGATGCGGTGTTCATCAATCAATGCGCGAATGTAACGCCGGGTAAAATGCCACAACAACAGCATCATCACCTGCGCCAACAGCAACGCGAATAACCATTTCACCAGCGTGTCGCGGCGCGTTTCATTGTAGATGGCGTGTTCGTTGGAGATATCCTGCCAACTGTAGATGGCAGCAACCGGTGGACGTTGCGGGTCAAGGTCGCCCTGAAAATCCCGCAACGCAATGGCGTGAATCAAATAAACCTTACCCTGCCAGAGTCACGATCCGGTAACCCGGCTGCGAAGGATCGGGCAGCAGACCATTCAGGTACCAGCGCTTGAAGATGTCATCGGAAAAGCTTTCCAATAACCAGTGCCCTTCTATCGTTTGTTCAGGCAGGGTCAGTTCAGCGCGCGCCCTATCCCATAAAACGGTGTTAAGTAATTCCGGCGCTAACACGATGGCCCGCCCCGAACCCTCGGCGTGGGGTCGATGAGCCAGTAAACCCACACCGACTTCAATCGCGGCAATCGGTAAGTCACCGGCATTATCCTGCGCAAACACCGGCGCCACCCCCCGGTACCCGGCACCGTGACGGCTCACCTCCATGCCTTCACGCTGGCTCCCGCCGGTTAATACCTCCATGACCAACGGACGCAAATGGAGCTGCCGGTCACCAAAACGCTCTGGCCGATGCATGCGCAATAACACCGTAGCGTCCGGGGCCAGGCTAATTTGCAGGTAGCGCGCATTTAACGCTTGCAGGTCGCGCCAGTAAGGTTGCAATTGGCGCTCCAGTTCGGCGCGTATGCGCGCCATAGCTTCGCTGTTTTCAGCAGGAACACGTTGATGGATATCGTAGGCGGTACGGATGGTGGCCAGGATTTGCGGGTTAGCCGCAATTAACTCCGCCCCTTGCACGGCTTGTCGTGTCAGATGCCAGCGATTGATGTTTACCTGCAACGACAACATCTCTACGCCCGACCCCAGGCGATCGCGCCACAACTTATCCTGCTGCCGCCATTCATAATGCAGCAACAACACGAACACACCGGTCAGCACCAGAGCCAACAGCCAGGGCATCACCCGGAACAGGCGTTTTATCTTGTTATAAGGCATTGGTTATCTCTGGCAATCCGCACCACAAAAAGGCCACCCAAATATGACTCAGTGTAGTGCAAAATTGCCAAAGCGCCCGTTACCTGCCACACCTGACGCAACAACCCAGGCCGGATTAGCCAAAGGCGTAATCCGCCATTCTGTAAACCCATGGCGTCTATCACCGCTGACAAGGTTCAAGGATACGCCCATCAGCGCGTCGGGATATCATTCAGAAAAAACAGAAAAGAATTAAACAAACTGAAAGGGAAAAAAACCTGGCCAGGACGAACCACCCGATGTTGACCAAAACTGGATTTACATAACGCTTACCCAAAGAACACTACCTGGTGTTTCTATTCTTATTTTTCTACTTTTATTCTTCTACTTATTTTTCTACTTATTCTTCCATTTGCTTTTCAAAGCATCTTCTTGTTTGCCCTTCCATAGGTTTACTTTTACTGCGTATTTATCCTGCTACTTATTTTCCGGCCTGATTAACTTGCGCTGTTCAAGCGCTTCAATGATCAGCTTTCTCGCCATCCACGCCACCGTTCGATCTTGCCGCTTGGCAAGCATGCGAACCGCGTTATTAATTTCCGTATCCACCCTCAGGGTGAGAACAACTTCTTTTTTCATGGCCAACAGTAACAAGCTTCCAGTGAATTCAGCAAAATGGAAAAAGCGTTTCCATACCTTGAACGTCAGCACTTTGCATGCAGCACAAGTACCTTGAGCGATAGTAGCAACAACTTTTTTACGCTTTCAATGAATACAATGTATTCATTGTATGGGTGTACCTCAGGTGCTATATATTTTCACAGGGATTTATCCTCGCGCTAAAAAATGTTTATTTATTTGCGTGAAACGCAACTGATTATATGAGATGTACCCAAGGAAATGCAATTAAAAGATATTGTCCGCACCCGCATCTGCACATCACAACAACACAATGCCGATGAACTCAAGGCCTTTATCCATTGGGCAAGGATGATTGACGAGGACGTTATGCAGAGTGTGTTGTGTGAAATACACGAAGAATTACAGCAGGAAGCGCAGCACTTCCAACAGATAAGCCAATTGGTCGGGCGGCCGCTCTTGCACCATCAATTGCGTCTGCAATGGTGCCGCTTCTGCACGCAGTTACAAGCCTATTACCAACCCTTTTCTGCGCACGCCTGCGCCAGCAGATTACATTGATGTTCAGGGATATTGTTATGCAGGAAGACTGGCAAGCCGTAAAAGCTCGGGTAAAAAGCAAAATCTGTATCATCCGGATGGTACCCAATTATCCCATGGGCGCTTTTGCTGAATGGGTAACGGCACAGAATCTCGACATCGCCCCGCTGGTCGATATGCTCGACATCATCCAGATGGATCTGGATGCGGACGAGACCGCACTACGCCACACCAAAAACAAAACCCCCTCCCAATTACGACTTCACGCACTCTACGGTTACTGGTGCCTTTATTGCTCCCAAATTCGCGCTTACTACAAGGCGATACTTCGCGATCCACACTGCAAGCGGCGATTGTCGTTTTTGTTGTAGCGAATTTGCGGAGCAATTTTTTTCGGTCAGCTGGCTGATCATGATCCGAATGCAGATTCCTTTTGGCACCCACAAAACCGATTGACAGTCGGTTTTTATCGGCGTAACGTCCCTGCACTGACAGGCACAGCACACGAACTACAACAAGAATGAAAACCATGGCGCATCAACACCCCCAATCTTCCAGCGTACCCCCCCTCGGCGAATTGGAAATTGCTGTGCTGGAATATGTCTGGCATCAACCGCAAGTCTCCGCCAAAGAGACCCATGCAGCCATAGGCGCGGCGCGGGGAATTTCTGCCAACACCGTGCAATCCACACTGGAACGATTATTTCGCAAACAACTGCTGCGCCGGGAAAAGCAGGGTCACGCATTTTATTATTCTGCACAGGTCCCGCGTCAGCAGTTACTGGTGGGGTTGATCAATGATGTGCTGGGTCGCTTCGGTCGCGATACGCCCTCATCGCTAGCCGCTTTTGTGGAGGCGGCGGAGCAGCTCGATGAGAATGCATTGCAGGCTCTGGAAGCAGAAATCATTGCGCGTCGTAAACGTGAGGGCAGGCGCTGATGGATAATGCTCTGGGGTTATTCTGGTCATTGTGGCTGGTCGCCATCCTCGGTTGGTTACTGGGCACACTCTGGCCTTATGTGAGCCTGCATTTTGTGGACAACAGCCGTTTGTCACCGGCATCCCGCGCGCGACGGGTGTTGATCCTGGCTGCTCTGCCCTGGCTGTTACCCGTGATATTGGTCACCCTCGTAAACGCTGTGCCATTGCTTAAAGCGAGCCATTGGGTAGCAGATCATTGCCGTTATCACAGTCACGGTCACCTGCACGCCTGTGATGCAATCGCAGGATCAATCGACTTTGGTTACGTCAATATCACCCTCACCGGTTTGATCATTGTCTTACTGCTCACCAGCTTCCTGCGGTTGGCTCGGCGCGAGTGGCAGATGCGCCGCCGGTTGCTCATGCTGTCTGCTTTTGCGCAGGGTAAGCCACGTGTCCGGGTGGTGGATGATCGGCGCCCTTTCGCGTTGGCTGCCGGTATTCACAACCGCTTCGTATTGTTGTCACGGGGTTTGTTGCAGCAATTGTCCCGCCGTGAAAAGCGCGTAGTGCTCGCCCATGAATTCGCCCACCTTCGCCATGCAGACCCACTGCGCAACCTGCTGTTTGAATGCCTGTTGACCCTGCACTTACCGCAGCGGGCCACTGCGCTGCGCCGGGTATGGCAGCAGGCGCTGGAGGAGCGCGCAGACGATGCAGCGGTAGCCCGCTTTGGACGCGATGCGGTGGCCAGCACGCTATTACAGGTCATCCGGGCCAGCCGGTCTTACCACACCGAACGCTGCTCTGCAGTAGGAGCCAATGCGCTCCAGCGCATCCAGCGGTTACTCGCTGCCCATGAGCGCGAAACCCACCCGGCCTATTTCTTTGAGAGCATCCATCTGGCGGGTTTACTGGTTGTGGCAGCGCTGGCATTTTCCCATCACCACACACTGGAAACCTGGGTAGCCTGGGTGGCGGGAATTTGATATGCGAGCGGCGCTACTGGGTTTACTGCTATTGAGCAACCTTGTCCTGGCCACCGAGTTGACGGAATGGGCAGCGGTAGAACGCGCCTTGCAACAACCGGATATCGCCGCGCAATTGGATGCACACCGCGCCCTTGCCCGCAGCAAGGTGGAGCGCGCCGGGCGCTGGGATAATCCGCAGGTCGAATATGCCCGGGAAACCCTTGATACGCCGAACGGAAACAACGAGGAAACACTTTATCTGGTGCGGCAACGCATCAATCTGGCCGGTGTTAAAGGGCTTGAACGACGAGCCGCTCATCTGGCGCTGGATGCTGACGAAGCGCGCCTGGAACTCAATAAGCGCGACATTATCGGTGACGTCCGCCAGTTGTTTTACCAGGCGCTTGCGAGCGCCGAGCAGTATCAAACCTTAGCGCTCTGGCACCAACGGCTGACAGAACTCACCCGCGATGTCAGCGCACGTACCGCCGCGGGTGACGCATCGCGATACGATCAGGCGCGGCTGGAACGGGAGCTGGCTTTATTAAGCGGCGAATTGCTCAGTGCGCGTAGCGCTTATGCCTCGGCCCGTGATCATCTCGCGGTGTTAACCGGTACCGAAACCACTGCGCTGGTCGGCGACCTTCTTCCCCCGGCCGCTGCCTCGGTGATAACACCCGCCCTTATTGAAAAACATCCCTCGCTGCGCGCCCTGAGTGCCCAAGCCGAGAGTGCGGATGCAGAGCAAAAAGCCGCGCGGCGCTCGCGCTGGCCCGAGGTTACCCTCGGCGTAGGCCAACGCGACCTCGTAGATGGCGGAATGAAAGCTGATGGTCACGTGGTTTCGGTGACCCTCGATATTCCGCTGTTTGACCGAGCCCAAGGCGACATCTCGGAAGCTGCTCAACGGTCGCGGTTGCTGCGCGCTGAACACGCGCTGGAGGAGCATCACCTGCTCGCCGAGGCCCGCCGGATTCAGCGCGACTGGTCGGCGCAACGCGAAGCAGCATTGGCCTTGCAACCGGACGAAGCCCGCAGCCTGATCCCTATGGCCGAAGCGGCGTTCAAGGCAGGAGAGATCAACGTGATGGAACTCATCGATGCCTACCGCACAGAAATCGCGGGTCGGCAGGAACGGATCAGCCGATCACTGGCGGCACGACACGCTTACATTCAATGGCAAACACTGACAGGAGAATAATCATGGAATCTTTCATTCGATCATCCGACACCGCAGCGATTTTTACTAAACAGCATCTGCTGAAAGGGTTACTGATGGTTATCACCGGCGTGATGCTTAGCGCATGCAGCCCGGACCAACAGGCAACCGATCATGGCCACTCCCACGGCAGCGGTGCTGATCACCATGCCCACGAAGGTGACAGCCACGATCACGGCGAAGGCACCCACACCCACGATGACGCCCCCACAACAGAAGCGTTTTACGGTGATGAAGCAGCGGCAACAGAAACCTCACCGGCAGCCACTTCAGCATCAGCCCCTGACGCCCACAGCAGTGAAGCCCACGACCATTCCCACGCTGACGACGAGCATACTCACGACCATGATCATTAAACCCTTGGCGGGGGTGTTAGCGGTGGCCCTGTGGTTGGGTGCCTGTAGCGACCACCCTCAGGGCGATCACCAGGAACATGCCCAGGAGGCGGCGCTGGTGTATACCCATTACACCGAAACGAGCGAGTTATTCGTCGAGTTTCCACCCCTGGTTGTGGGCCAAAGTGCGCGCCTGCTTGCGCATTTCACCCAACTGCCCGATTACACGCCAGTAACCAGCGGCATTGTTGATGCTGCCTTGCAGAAAGACGGCAAGACGCTGGCCCGGTTTCGTGTCAAGGCCCCGACACGGGACGGGTTATTTACACCGGTCGTCACCCCACGCGATGCCGGGAGGTTTCATCTGGTAGTGACGTTGAGCCGCGAGGGGCAAGCAGTCACCCATGATCTTGGAGAGGTGAACGTCTTCCCCGCCGCCGAGGCGGTTGACGTGCATCAGCCGGAACCCGAAGGCGACATCCGGTATTTAAAGGAACAACAATGGCAGAATCCCTTTGCCACCACGATCGCCAGCTACCAAGCGCTTCGCCCGTCGGTGCCGGGGCACGCGGAAGTCCTGGCACCTGCTGATGCCGGTGCCGACATCCCCTCACCCGCCGATGGTTACATTGCCGCCATTGATCTGGTGCGTGCCGGCGATTCGGTCGAGGCCGGCGAGCTGCTGGGGTATCTGGTGCCGCGTCTCGGTGATACGACCGACCTGGGCGATGCCCTGGTCGGTCTGCAACGCTCGCGCAGCCAACTGCAATTAAGTGAACAAGAACTGGAACGCACAAAGGACCTGGTTGCCCAGGGCGCTGTGCCGGAACGCCGCCTGCAGGAAGCACAGCAAGCCTACGCCATCGCCCAGGCAGAATGGAAAGCAGCACAAGCGCGGATCGAACAACGCCAGAGCAGCAATCAGCAGGCTGGCCTGGCCTTGCGTGCACCGGTTGCCGGCGAGGTAATTGAAGTGCGCGCCCATCCCGGCGCCTTTGTACGTGCCGGTGAGCAAATCTTCCGTATCGCGGCACCGGATCGGCGCTGGCTGCACATCCAGATACCGGAGCGATTCGCCACGGATCTGCACAATGCCAGCGGCGCCTGGTTTGAAGGGCCCAATAATGAAACCCGCCTGCTCGACCAGAGCACCGGTGCCAGGGTGGTACAGGTCATGAGCGCCATAGCACCGGTAACACGTACTGCCAGTATCACCCTCGAATATCCCAGCACCGCCGGACCAACCGCTATCGGCAGCCGTTTTGCGGTGCAGGTCTATGTTGGCGCGCCGGAACAACGCCTTGCGATACCCCGTTCAGCCCTGATTGATGACGCTGGCCAACAGGTGGTCTACGTCCAGAGCAGCGGCGAAACCTTTGCGCGTCGCCCGGTGCAGACCGGTGTCATTGACGGGCAGCACATCGAGGTGCTCAGCGGTATTGCGGCCGGTGAACGCGTGGTCAGTCGCGGGGCTTACACCATCAAGCTCGCCTCTGCCGGCGGGGACGATATTGGCCATGGCCATGCGCATTAAATCCTCGTCGGGTTCACCCATTAGCATCGGACTACCGCATGATTGATCGCATTATTCGTTGGTCGTTGAGTAACCGTTTGTTGGTCCTGGCCAGTGCCGCCGCGCTCTTGTGTTGGGGCGGCTGGGTCGCCGTTAAAACCCCGGTCGATGTATTTCCCGACCTCACAGCGCCGGCTGTGACTATCGTGGCCGAGGCGCAGGGTATGCCGCCCGAGGACGTGGAGCTGCTGGTAACCCATCCTATTGAAACTGCCATGAACGGTGCTGTCGGCGTTCGCCGGGTGCGTTCGAACACTGGCGTGGGTAATGCGGTCATCACCATCGAATTTGAGTGGGGCACGGATATCTACCGGGCGCGGCAGATCGTGGCGGAAAAGCTGCAGGGTACGCTGGCGAGCCTGCCTGCCGATCTGCCACCACCGCAGCTCGCCCCGGTTTCCTCCATCATGGGCGAGATCATGTTTATCGCCTTGCACTCTGATGCTCACGATGAGATGACCCTGAAGACTACCGCCGACTGGGTGGTGCGCCGCCGTGTGTTAGCAATTCCCGGTGTGGCCGAAGTCATTCCCATTGGCGGTGAGACTCGCCAGTATCAGGTGATTGCCAACCCCGAACGCCTGGCCGCCTATGGTGTGACCCTCGATCAACTGAAACAGGCTGTCGCAGCGGCCAGCCGTAACGCCGCCGCCGGGTTTATTACCGACAATGACCAGGAGTTTCTGATTCAGGGGATCGGACGGGTAACGGATATTCGCTCGCTGGAGCAAGCCCTGGTTGTTACCCGTGAGGGTGTGCCGGTTGTCGTTCGCGACCTGGCAGATGTCCGCGTCGGCCCGGCGCCACGCCGGGGCACCGGGGCCTATAAGGGGCAACCGGCGGTGGTGCTGGGAATCCAGAAACAGCCGGGTGTGAATACCCTTGAACTGAGCGAACGGCTCGACGGTGTATTCGCGGATTTGCAAAAGACCCTGCCCGCCGGGATGCGTATTGAAACTGATGCATTTCGTCAGGCGGATTTCATTACCACAGCGATTGATAACCTTGGTGCGGCATTGCGCGATGGCGCCATCCTGGTCGTGGCGATCATGTTTGTCTTTTTATTCAGCGCCCGTGCCACTGGCATCGCCTTGCTGGCCATTCCGTTGTCGTTGCTGGTCGCTGTGCTCACCATTCGCTGGTTGGGCGGCAGCATTAACACCATGACGCTCGGCGGGATGGCAATTGCACTGGGTGCGCTGGTGGACGATGCCATCATCGTGGTGGAAAACATCGTCAAACGGCTGCGTGAAAATCAGCTCAAGCCGACGGCTCAACAACGGGCTCCGCTGGAGGTCGTATTTACCGCGACCCGCGAAATCGAGGGTTCAATCGTCTTTGCCACACTGATCATCATCCTGGTGTTTCTGCCGCTGTTTTTTCTCAGCGGTGTTGAAGGGCGATTGTTACAACCCCTGGGCCTGGCGTATGTGGTTGCCCTGGCAGCCTCGCTATTGGTGGCGGTGACGGTGACGCCGGTGCTGTGTTTATTGGGCCTGCCCGGCACCCGAACCGTGCACGAGGACCATGACACCCGCCTGATCCGCTGGCTCAAATCGGTCTATCGCCCCCTGCTGGACCATGCGCTCGACTATTGGCGCTGGGTACTGGGCATATCCGTGATATTGCTGCTGGCAGCCCTCGTTGCACTGGCATTGGCCGGACGCGGTTTCTTACCGGAATTCAACGAAGGCAGCCTGACATTGAGTGTCGTGACCCTGCCCGGTACCGCATTGGAAACCTCGGACCGGATCGGCCGTGAGGTGGAAGCGATGTTGTTGGCGCAACCCGAGGTGGTCGCCACAGCCCGCCGCACCGGTCGCGCAGAACTCGATCCTCATGCCCAGCAAGTCTTTGCGTCGGAGATTGATGTCACGCTGGTGATGCAGGAGCGGACGAAAGGCGAATTGCTCGCGGATTTGCGTCAGACCTTCGCCCGGTTGCCCGGCACTAACGTCATCATCGGCCAACCCATATCCCATCGTATCGACCATATGCTCTCCGGCACCCGCGCCAATATTGCGGTCAAGATCTTTGGGGAAGACCTGGCTGAACTGCGGCGCCTTGGCGGGCAAGTGGAATCCTTGGTCGCAACGATTCCCGGCGCGGTGGACGTGGCCATGGAAGAGCAAAGTGAAATTCCTTTCATCAGCGTAAGCTTTGATCGCCCCGCCCTTGCCAACTACGGGCTGACGATGGCGGAAGCTGCCGAATCCCTGGAGACCGCTTTTACCGGTACAAGGGTAGGCCGCATTGTGGAGGGGCAAGCGAGCGTTGATCTGGTGGTTCGACTACCGGAATCCGCCGGTGACAATATCGACACCTTGCGGCAAACCCTGCTGACGCTGCCCTCCGGCGCGCTGGTGCCTTTCTCTGCCCTGGCCGATATTCGCTACAACCGCGGCCCCAACAACATTGGCCGCGAAAATGTGCAACGCAAGCTGGTGGTGATGGCCAACGTCGCCGAGCGGGACCTTATCAGTGTGGTCAGTGATATCCGTGCAGCCATCGACACGGACATTACGTTGCCCACGGGTTACCACATTGAGTACGGCGGCCAGTTTGAAAGTGCGGAAGCGGCCAACACGCGCCTGTTGCTGCTCGGTGCGGCCGTGGTGCTCGGCATCTTCTTTCTGCTGATGACGGCCTTTAACTCCGCACGGGATGCCGGTTTGGTCATGCTGAACTTGCCACTGGCGTTGATCGGCGGCGTGGTCGGTGTCTGGCTGTCCGGCGGGATAGTGACGATCGCGGCCATCATCGGTTTTATTACCTTATTTGGGATTGCAACGCGCAACGGCGTAATCCTGATCGACCATATCGGCCGCCTCATGCGCGAGGAAGGTCTGGCGATAGACGCTGCTATTCGCCGGGGTGCGGAGGAACGGCTAATCCCGATCCTGATGACAGCCCTGGCGACGGCGCTGGCGTTAGTGCCCCTGGTACTGGCGGGCGGTGAATCCGGAAGTGAAATCCAGTCGCCGATGGCAGTCGTGATTCTCTGGGGGTTAATCAGTTCTACCGCCCTGAACATGTTGGTCGTCCCAGTGATATACCGCTGGTTGGGCCGTCCTCAATGAGCAGGATTATCACCACGTATTTGATCTCGAACGACAACCATCCACCAGGGTTGCCGATCATGCCTGGTACACCCTTTGGTACGTGGTGCCTGCCCTGCCGATATTTTTGCTATTTCCCTGGTTATCGTTAACGAATACCGGCTAACGAAACCATCAGCCCAATCAAGGCACAGGCACCAATCACTTTGATCACGCCAACCTTATAACGCAACAAAGCAACACCAGCCCCCACCGCGACCAAAGCAGACGGCCAATCAAACCTTCCGTCGAAACCTTCGGGCCAGAGTACGTGGTAACCAAAGAACAACGCGAGATTCAAGATTACACCCACAACAGCAGCAGTAATCGCCAATAAGGGCGCAGTAAATTTCAAACTGTTGTGCGTTGTCTCAATAAAAGGCGCGCCCGCAAAAATAAAAATAAATGACGGCAGGAAGGTGAACCAGGTAACTATCGTTGCGGCGACAGCACCGGCAAGGAACATCAGGTCCGGGCCGAACACGGCTTTGACATAAGCCCCCACAAATCCCACAAACGCCACCACCATAATCAGCGGTCCCGGTGTGGTCTCGCCTAACGCGAGACCATCAATCATTTGGGCAGGTGTCAGCCAGCCGTAATGACCGACCGCGCCCTGATAAACATAAGGCAATACAGCATAGGCACCGCCAAAGGTGAGCAGCGCCGCCTTGGTAAAGAACCAGGCCATTTGGGTAAACGTATGTGCCCACCCTAATGTGGCCCACAGCAACAGCATGGGAACAACCCATAACAGCAGTCCCGCCACGAGCACACCGGTCAAACGCGACCAGCGAAATAATGCGTGCGCTGGTGTCGGTGTATGGTCATCAATCAAGGCTGTGCCGAAATCCTGTTGCGCCTTGCCGTGACCACCGCCACTTTTGAAATAATCAGGTGCATAACGTCCACCCACGTAGCCCGCGAGTGCCGCACCGATAACGATGTAGGGAAAGGGAATGTTAAGCGCAAAAATCGCCACAAAAGCTGCGGCCGCAATGGCCCAAAGAACATTGTTTTTCAGTGCCCGTGAACCGATTCGATGGGCCGCCTGAACAACAATGGCCGTAACAGCAGGCTTGATACCGTAGAACAAACCGGCCACCCAACTGACGTCACCATAGGCGATATAAATCCACGAAAGCGCGATAAGAATAAACAGCGAAGGCAACACAAAAAACACACCCGCAACAATACCACCCCAGGTGCGATGCATCAGCCAGCCGATATAGGTAGCGAGCTGCTGTGCTTCCGGCCCCGGTAATAACATGCAGTAGTTAAGCGCGTGCAAAAAACGCTTTTCACTGATCCAGCGGCGGCGTTCCACCAGCTCCTGATGCATGATCGCAATTTGCCCGGCGGGACCGCCAAAGCTGATAAAGCCGAGCTTAAGCCAGAATAAAAATGCGTCCCAAAAACTGACTTCCGAGGGTGTTGGTAAAGGGTCGGCTGTCGTGTTGCCGGGAGAAAGATTCATGCTTTTTTCCTTGTGGACACATTGCACCCGATTCTAGCAGTTGCCACCTATAGATGTTATCCACTGCCGAATTTCCTCCACCACCCAATCCGCATCATCCATCGGCATATCGTGCCCCGCCGATGGGTGGTACACCAACGGCCACTGAAACCTTTGGGCAAGGGCTGCGCTGGCGCGCGGGGACACCATGCGATCCTTCTGACTGGCGAGCACCAATCCTTTCACTGCACAGGCGTTTCGTGGACGAAACTGCGCGGCTGCGCGCAGCATCTTCAGAATAGTCGTGCGGGTAATCGGGCGTTGCGCCTGGATCTCGAGCCATCGTTGCAAAAGCTGTGAATAGCGCATCGTGTCGTTACTCACCAGGCGCAGCACCCGTGCTTCCCGCTGCTTGACCGGCAGCAATAAAGCGAGCAACACGGCCGGCCAGGCTGCGGGTTGTAAACGCCAGGAGAGTGGTTGATCAGCGGCACTGGAATTGATCAACACGATGCCGCTGATGTCCTGCGGAAAACGCTGCGCCCAGTCCAGGGCAATCATGCCGCCCATGGAAATTCCCACGATAAACACCGGTTCGCCGGATGCCAACGCAGCAGCGATATCCGCTTCTGCGCGCGCGTGATCGGTCATGGCTTCGATGGAATCAAGCGCTGACGTGCGGAAATATTTTCCGCAACCGGGAAAGTCGGGAATGTGCAAATGACAATGCTGACCGATGGCCGTGTGCAGGCGCGCCGGAAATTCCAGCCAGTGCGCCGCTTCGCGGGCCAGTCCGCGCAATAAAATAATATGCATCATGAAAACCACAGGCTCTGGGCGGTTTGGGTTAGCAGCGCCGCTTGTTGTTTATCAGGCAGCCAGTTATTGCTATTCAAGGCTGCCGCCAGAATGAAATCAAGCAACAGGATATGCCGCCGCAGCACCCGTGCGTGGCGGTGTTTCATTTGCGGGTTAAATAATCCCGCAAAATTTAATAATTGTCGCGGGCGTTTTTTAACCCAGGCCCAGGACCCCATCTCCAGGGTTAGCGACAAAAAATGTTGTCGCGGTGACGGATTGCTCGCGGTGAACAACGCGTGAAAATAATCCCACACATCACCGTGGGATAAATAATGCATCGACTGCGGCTCAAAGATATAAATGTGATTGGGATAGGTGCGCTCCCACAGCAGTTTCAGCGCAACATAATCCGCAATGTTGTCGATGGGTTTACGGCGATAGGCATGGGGAAACCAGAGGCGATCCTGCATACCAAAACCGGAATGCAGATCAAGCGCCAGTGCCATCGGCCGGCCAAACACCTGCCGTTTGATCACCCGTTCCAGCGCGAGATTTTCTGCTTCCATCGCCGCGCCTTTTTTGCCGCGATACCAGGGAAAAAATCCGCCGAGCCGATGGCCACCGCCGAGCAATTTCACTTCATCTTCCGCATCAATCGGCGCATTGCGATTCAGATCAACGCCGTTGCCATTGCAGCGGCGATTGAGGCACATACCCACCGGATTCAGGATCGGCATAAACACCAATTGTATTTGCGCTATCTGTTGCTGCAATTGCACATCCCAACACAACCGCTCCAGCAGGGTTTGCAACCAGGCAATCAACACCTGGGAGCCAATACGCTCAACGCCATGCATGCCAGCGGTCATCAGGACCGTGGGCGCACGGGGATCGCGCGACCCCAGCGACAGTGAATAGAGCGGTAATGGCAAAGATTGCCACGTCAGCAGGTGCTCCACGTGCGCCGTGATGGTGTGTGGGTGCTGCGCTATCAAGGCTTCCAGTTCTAGCAGTTCCGGCAGCTGTTGTGCCACGACTTTTTGCTGCGCCGCATCGCGCACGACCGGGAGGGTCATAGCAGGGAATGCATCTTCCTGTTCGTTTGATTGCTGTCCACTTAATGGCTGCCCGTTCATCTGCCTGAGGTTACCTGTTACCTGCATTTTCACGAGTATAGCGGATCAGGCCAAAAGGGAGTGTACGCAGGCGAACATGCGGGGAAGCGGACAAAAAGGCGGGAATAAAAAAGCGCCGTGCAATTTAATGACACGGCGCCAGCGCGATATATGACAAATTGATTACTGAATATTTTCCTCGGTGGGTGCCAGCACCAGCTGGCCATCTTTTACCGGGATGCGTTGACCGGGATCATAGGTCATCTTGACCGTACCTTCTTCGTCTTTGAAACGATAAGTGACGTTGTAGCCAGTAATTTCTTCGCGGGTTTCATAGACCGTATTACAGACCTGCTCGGTGGTGGTGTAGGTATTATTTTTTTGCATATTGTCCTGCACGCGATCACCTGCATAACCACCGGCAACAGCGCCCGCCACCGTGGCCACCTTTTTACCGCTACCACCACCCACCTGATGACCCAGCACACCACCGACCACCGCACCGATAGCTTTACCGGCGATGCGATGTTCATCTTTCACCGGCTTTTGCCGCACGACGGTTTCCTCGCGACATTCTTCGCGGGGAATCTGGATTTGTTTGGTGAGTGTTTCAGTGTTTACCACCTCGGCATAGGCTGGCTCTTTTAACAATTGATAACTGGCAATAGCACCACCGGCGGTGGCAATACCAATACCCAATACCGTGCCAACAATCATGGACTTATTCATCGTGTTCTACTCCTTTGACGGAAAAATCGTTTCATAAACGCTTGCTGCCATTTATACCGGGAAAATCTTAACGAAAGCTGAACGTAAAAAATAAACCCCATTCTTTGTGCAGAAGAATGGGGCTTATTTTTTGGGTCACACAAAAATTTTCAGAGAATGTGATTTTCGTAACACTTATAACATGAACCAATTAACTCACGGACCAATTAACCAAGAACCCATTAACCAGGAACCCATTAACCAGGAATCAACTAACCGCGAATCAATTAACCGCGAACCAAATACACCATGACATCAATCACTGGTATCTTCATCTTTACTTTTTTCAGCCCGTTTGCGCCGCGCTTCTTTAGGATCGGATTTTAAGGGCCGATAAATTTCCACGCGATCACCGGGATGCAGTTCATAGGTATCCGGCGGATTTAAGCCTTTGGTGCCCAACGCCTGCCCGAAGATGCCCATCCGGGCGCTGGTGATATCAATCTCCGGAAATATTTTTACAATGCCGGAGCGCTCTACCGCCTGCAGCGCGGTCGTACCCGGCTCAACCAATAACTCAATAATCTTTTGCTGGTGTGGCAAGGCGTAAGCCACTTCCACGGTTATTAAATCAAAATCTGCCATAGACCTTCTCTTACTCTACTCAATACGTCCATAAACTGTTTGTGCACGCGCGCACAAGGCATCTACCTGGCGGTTGGCAACCGCTTCAAATAATTTACCCACCGCCATGCCCAGCAAACGGTTTTTCAGTTCAAACTCCAATTCAAAACTGACTTTGCATGCCGCATCACTTAAGGGCGTAAAACGCCAACAGCCGTGAAGTTTGGAAAAGGGACCATCCACCAGTGTCATGGTCATGCAGGTGGGCGGTTGCAAGTGATTGCGGGTAACAAAACTTTGCGTCACGCCGGCCTTTTGCAAATCGAGCCGCGCTTCGAGCCAGTCATCTTCGCGGCGCAAAATCTTTGCACCGACACAGCCATCCATATATTGCGGATAGGTTTCAATATCATTCACCAGATCAAACATCTGCTGCGCGGAATACTGCACCAGTGCAGAGCGCTGTACCTTATGGGTCAAAAATTACGACTCCCCGAAAAAATTTTTCAATACCGGATACAAACCACCGAGCAATACGGCTAACACCGCCAGCGGTGAAATGTAACGCAACAACCAATACCAGATGCGAACAAAGCGCGTGGAATCCAGTTTCAATTCATGCTCAATCAGTTCGCGTTTCACACGCCAGCCGACATAGACGGCAGTGAGCAAACCGCCGAGTGGCAGCATGACATTGGTGGTGAGGAAGTCAATCAGACCAAAGAAATTGAGATCCCACAGAATTTTTTTATCGACCCAGACATTAAACGAAAATACCGTGCCCAATCCCAGCAGCCAGGCGCCCAGCGCAATCAATAAGCTGGCACTGATACGATGAAAGCGAAAGCGTTCCGTCAGGTAAGCGACCGAGGGCTCCAATAGGGAAATTGTCGAACTCCAGGCGGCGAGAATTACCAGTGCAAAGAATGCGCTGCCAAACACGCTGCCCCAGGGCATGGCCCCAAACGCAATAGGCAGGGTCACGAACATCAGCCCCGGCCCTTCGCTGGGCGTGATATCCGGCGTGGCAAATACCAGCGGAAAGATCGCCAGCCCCGCCACCAATGCCACGGTGGTATCCAGCAACGCCACCGTCACCGCTGTCTTGCCAATGGCCGAGGTGCTGGGCATATAGGCACCATAAGCCATGATCGCCGCCATGCCGAGGCTCAGCGTAAAGAAGGCATGACCCAGCGCAATCAGCGCACCGCGCACGGACAAATCTTCCGGATGAAAGCTGAACAGGAAACGAAAACCGGCGGCGAAATCGCCGGCATAGATGGCGTAGGCCAAGAGCAGTAACAGGAGCAAAAACAGTACCGGCATCATAATGCGCACCGCCGCTTCCAGGCCCTTGTTGACACCGAACATCAGGATCAACGCGGTCATGGAAATAAAGGCGGTTTGCCACTGCACCAGTTGACTGCGGTTGGCCAGTAGTTCATCAAAAATATTGCCCGAGGCTTCGCCGTCCAGGCCGACAAAACGGTTGTCCAGGGCGAGCGTAAAATATTCGAGGGTCCAGCCAGCGATCACGGTGTAGTAGGACAGGATCAGGAACGCGGCAATTACCCCCATCCAGCCAATCACATTCCAGCCGCGCAGCAGGCCACTGTCGCGGGATACCGTCTGGACGGAGGTGATGGGGTTGGCGCGGGCGCGACGGCCCAGGAGGATTTCGGCGATCATGATCGGAATGCCGATGATGGCCACACACACCAGGTACATCAATACAAATGCACCGCCGCCGTTTTCACCGGTCACATAGGGGAATTTCCAGATATTACCCAAACCCACCGCCGAGCCGGTGGCCGCGAGGATAAAGGTGCCCCGGTGGCCCCAGATGGCATGTTGTTTAAATCGCTTCACTGACGTGGCTCCGTGTAGCTGCTGGATGATGAAGCACGGCTCCCGATAGGGCGCTGGGCCGGATTGTAGCGGGATTAGTGCGACAGCATAAGCCCGCAGTCGAGACAGGCCGCACTCTTTGCCGATATAATGCCGCCCTTTTTCGCGTTATCAGGACTGTTTTCTCTCATGGCTAAAAAGCAGAACAAGAACAGCGGCAACACCATTGCCCTGAACAAAAAAGCCAAATTCGACTACGAGCTGCACGAGCGTTTCGAGGCGGGCGTGGCGCTGCTCGGCTGGGAAGTCAAAAGCCTGCGCGCCGGCAAAGTCCAGATGACGGATACTTACGTTATCTTCAAGAACGGCGAAGCCTGGCTGCTGGGCTCGCAGATAACGCCCCTGGCCACGGCCTCCACCCACTTCGTTACCGACCCGTTGCGCACGCGCAAATTATTGTTGAACCGCCGCGAATTAACGCGCTTGCAGGACGCCATCGAACAAAAAGGTTATACCGTGGTGGCCACGGCGCTTTATTGGAAGGCGCACCTGATCAAGTGCGAAATTGCCATCGCCAAAGGTAAGCAGCTGCACGATAAACGCGAAACTGAAAAAAATCGCGATTGGGCGCGACAAAAACAACGTATATTCCAGACAGGCAACAAAGAATAACAACGGGGGCCGTTGCCGTTCTGCGCGGCCTTACTCTGTACAGAACGACCTGTACAGCATGTTAAGGAACCTCCTTATGGCACACGCTCGCGGACATTTCACTTCCCGTTTTGGATTTTTGATGGCCGCCGCCGGCTCTGCCATCGGGCTGGGAAATATCTGGGGCTTCCCTACCCAGGCCGCCAGCAACGGCGGCGGTGCATTTGTTCTCGCCTATTTAATTCTCGCGTTTTTATTAGCCTACCCCGCCCTGATGGCCGAGCTGATTATCGGCCGCCACAGCAACGCCAATATCGTTACCGCCTTGAGCACCTTGAGCGAGCGCCCGCTGTTGCGTCGCGTCGGCAGCATGGTGGGTTATTACGGTGTGCTGGTGGTGAGTTTGATCCTGAGTTTTTATGCCATTGTCGCCGGCTGGATGCTTGCCAAATTTGCCGCGCCGTTGATGCAACTCCTGGGTTTTGAGGCGGGGGCGAACTGGCTGGCACAAAGCGGGCTGGTGCGCGACCTGTCCACCTGCTTTGTGTTTTCGCTGATGACCGTGTGGATTGTTGCACGCGGCGTAAGCCAGGGCATTGAAGCCTGGTCAACGCGGCTGATGCCGACCCTGGCGATTTTATTGTTGGCGTTGATTGTTTATGTGCTGAACCAGCCCGGTGCCGCAGAGGGATTGCGCGTGTATCTGTTGCCGGATTTTTCACGGGTCCTTGATCCGGCTTTGTTATTGAGTGCGATGGGGCAGGCGTTTTTTTCGCTCTCATTAGGCGTGGGGACCATGCTGGTCTACGGCTCCTATCTCGGCCGGGCTCTCTCGGAAAAAGACCGACGGGACAAATTACCGCACATCGGCGCGACACTTACCCTGCTCGATACCAGTTTTGCATTTGTGGCGGGCCTGCTGATTATTCCCGCGATGTACGTCGCGCAGGCACAGGGCATCGCTATCTACGGCGCGGCGGGCGAATTACTTGCGGGGCCGGGATTGGTCTTGCAAGTATTGCCCAGCCTGTTCGACAACATGGGCAACGCCGGCGTGTGGTTGGCGATGACCTTCTTTGCGCTGATGACTATCGCCGCGCTCACCTCGTCTATCTCAATGCTGGAAGCGCCCGTGTCCGTCGTGACGGAAAAAAGTGGCGCGCCGCGCACGCAGGTGACCATGATGATCGGCGGTATTATTTTTCTGATCAGTGCCGTCATCGTGATGAATTTTGCCGCGCTGTTCGATGGTGTCGTGTCCTTTACGACGGAATTCAGCCAGCCGTTGCTGGGGTTGGCGCTGTGTTTATTTGCCGGTTGGGTGTGGCATCGCGATAAAAAAATCCAGACCTTGGCCGCGCAACAAGGTATAGAGCGGCAGGGCATCTTCTGGCGCATCTGGCCCTTTTATGTACGCATCATCTGCCCCTTGTTGATTCTTGTGACATTTATGCAAAGCCTGCGCGCTTAGCACTCACCGCCACTTGCGCTCGGGAAGATACTGGACAAGACTCAATGGGTTACGCGCTGCGGCTGAAGATAACAGGTATGTGATCAAGACAACTGAGCCAAGGGATGTTTTGCGCCACAGTAGTTATTTATCAAAGGAACTATCATGATGCGCTCCCGATCTTTCGCCCTGTTTTCAACGCTCTGTCTCACCACAGTTTTACTATTTCTGAGTGCCTGCCAGCAAACCGGTCCGCGCATTGAAACCCGCAAAGACGACTCGGTGAATTTTTCCAAATACCGGACCTACGCCCTGTTAAAAAGCAGCCGTGCCGCGACACCGGACAATGAAATTGCCCAGCATTTTATCCATGCCATCCGCGAGCAAATGGATGCGCGGGGCTATACCTACAGCGAAGAAAAACCGGACCTGCTGATTAATTACCAGGTCAACATCCAGAATTTATTAAAGGAAATGGGCAGCGCTGAGCCAGCGCGGGTGACCGAGGGCGGTTACTACAGCCATTCGCAGGAACTCTATCGCGGCATGCCCGCAACTCAGGAACATACGCAGATATTTATCGAACGTAAGGGTGCCGCGCGCATTGATATTATTGATGCAAAAAAACGCCAGTTAATCTGGCAGGGTGATGCCCAGGGACGTTTGACAGAAGAAGCACTGATGCGCCCCAAAGAACCGATTCGCGCAACGGTTGCAGATTTACTGCGCGAATTTCCCCAGCGTAAAAAATAATTTTCTTCAGGAAAAGGAAGAGCCCCATGAAAAAAAAGGCGAGCGTATTGAGTACTCTGTGTCTGGTGCTGCTGGGGTTATCCTGGAGCGCCCAGGCAGCTAATGTCAGTTTCCTCAAAAATTCCCTCTTGCAGCAATTGACTGACGAGGACATCACGTCACTCAAGCAGGAGGTGACACAAGTACTCAACAAAACACCTGACCAGAAGATTATTCGCTGGCGTTCAGCGAACAATAAAATTCAGGTGCAGATACTGCCCAAATTATCGTTTATGGAAGCCGCGCGGGAATGCCGGCGCACGCTGTTTAAATTTACCGCCGATAAACGCCACGCTGAACACTACCGCTTTGATATCTGCAAAGACAGCGAGGGCCACTGGCAGGTCAGCGATTCCTTGATGCGGCAAACCACCGACAGTGATTGGGCACTGCTGGAAGACACCGTCAAGGAAGTGCTGGAATCCGCACGCGATAATCAACTGCCCGCTTCGTGGTTTAATCCCGCGAGTAACAACGCCGGTGTCGTTGTGCCAGTCAGCGTGTTATCACATGAGGGTAATTTTTGTCGTGAGTTGGCGATCAGCATCATCAACGCCAAAGGCGGCACCATGGATGGGCACTACACCTTTTGCAAAAAGAATGGTCAGTGGGCGCGTCTGGGTCAGTAACCGCTGCTACGCCAGAGCCACCAGATACACCAGCCATAACGGCTGGTTTTCACTGGTGTTGCGGATAACATAATCGCCTTCATCCTGCCAGTAGACAATAACATCGGTAAAGCCCGCATCGAATAACAACTCACGCACTTCCGTCAGCGTCCAAAAGCGCCATTCATAGGTAAAGGCCTTCTTCAAGCGCGAACCATCTTTAAATTCAAAGTGAATGTGGTTCACTACGTCGTGGGTAATGGGATCGACTTCGCCCTGATCCCACACGTATTTACAGCCCTGCCCGATAGCACGTTTGGTACGCACCGCCTGGTGCGCTTCCCAGCCGCCGTACAGGTCGAGCATAAACACGCCATCGTCCACCAGCGAATGCCTCACGCTGGAAAAATAATCGCGCAGAGTGACGCGGTCCTTAAAGATCCAGTAGCTGAAATTAAACGCATTGATAAGATCAAATTTTTGTTCCGGCGGTAAACGTACATCCTGCTGTAACAGCGTGACCCGTTCACCTGCCTCCCCCAAGGGGGCAAGATTATGTTGCCGGCCCCAGGCCAGAACGTTCGGATCAATATCTACACCGGTCGCGCGACGCTGCTTATGGCTGGCAGCCCAGGTGCAACTTAATAGTGCAGTCCCGCAAAAATCTTCACGCATGCTATACGCTTTACGTTTGCGGTATTTTTTAAAGGCTTTATCGATAAAGGTCACTTCCACATCAGCCGCTTGCACGCTGCGTTGATAAAGTTCGTGACGATCAGCTTTTTTGGCAGACAATACAGATTTTTTACTCACCGACTGGAGCCCCGCCTTCATATCCAGGAATCTTCATGTGCTAGATTTATCGCGCTCAATGCAACAGGCGGGGAGGTTATCACGGGATAATGACGCTTTACCAACAACACAGACGCAGAATGGGTGATGTGATTAAATTCGCTGGCAATGTGACAGAAAGGTGACAAAAAAATATCCGCAAGAACTTATACGCATATGAAGTGCGAGGCGGCATCATGCAGACAGAAAATGCAGGGAAATTGGCGCACCAAGCCTAGCGCAACATCAATACAGGATCAGCGCGGCCCGTTGTACACCAGTCGCTCTTTGATGGCATCCGCCTTGATACGGGTCTGGTGCAGGAGTTCATTGAGAAACCGCACATCGTCGTATAACTCACCATGGGTTTCATTCGCCAGGCGACGCCCCATTTCTTGCGCAAGGCGCATCAGCTCGGCCAGTTCACGCGCGGTTTCCTGTTGTTCTTCTTTGAGCATGGTTTGTTGCCTGTCGACTAGATCAGCTCTGGATGTCTTTTCCATAACAGCCTCCATTATTGACGCATTTGATCTTACTTCTTCGCGGTCTGCGAAACAGATCTTCATCAGCGCTATTAAGTATAGGTGAATTTTTGCCGCTTACCGCCACAGGTTATGGCAATAGCGAAGCTGAAAGGTTTCCCCGGCGCGCAGCCGGCTGGTCAGTGGCGGCATTGATGACATGCTTTCTCTCACTCGGGCAGAGTGCTATATTGCGCCGCGCGATAACAAAAAAGACAACAAGAAAAAAAGTTATGACCCACAAGCCACACCTGACATTCTGGCAAATCTGGAATATGTGCTTTGGCTTTATTGGTATCCAGTTTGGTTTTGCATTGCAAAACGCCAATGTCAGCCGCATTTTTCAAATCCTCGGTGCCTCCATCGACGATATTCCTATCCTGTGGGTGGCCGCGCCTATCACCGGTTTATTGATCCAACCCATCATCGGCTACATGAGTGATAAAACCTGGGGCCGACTCGGGCGCCGCCGCCCTTATCTATTGTGCGGCGCGCTGCTGGCCAGCCTGGCATTGTTTGTGATGCCCAACTCGCCGACGCTGTGGATCGCCGCCGGTATGCTGTGGATCATGGACGCCTCGCTCAATATTGCGCTAGGGCCGTCTATTGCCCTGGTGGGCGATATGTTGCCGGAAGAACAACGCTCCAGCGGTTTTTCCATGCAGAGCTTTTTTATCGGTGTCAGTGCCGTAGTCGCTTCCGCCTTACCCTGGATACTGACCAATGGTTTTGGTGTTGCCAATGTGGCCAATGACGGTGCCGTACCGCCCTCGGTGATTTATGCGTTTTATATCGGCGGTGGCATCATGCTCGCCTCTATCGCCTGGGCTATTTACTCAACGCCAGAATACAGTCCCGAACAATTGGCAGCGTTCAGGGAACGCCATCTTGCTCGTCGAGCAATGCAAGTGCGCGTTGATACGCGGATAAAATTTTTTCGCGGCGGGGCTTGGTTTCTTGTTGCCGGTTGTCTCGGCGTGCTGATTATTTCCGCCGGACAACTCGATGAAAAACTGTATGTCCTGGTGGGTGGGCTGGCGCTCTTCGGGGCGATTCAAATCGCGGCTGGCCTGTTGCGCAAACATGGGCGAACCGATAACGGTCTGTATCAGGTTACCCAGGATTTATTACGCATGCCCAGGACCATGCAGCAATTGGCGGTGGTGCAATTCCTTACCTGGTTTGCCTTATTTTCGATGTGGATTTACGGCACGGCTGC
Organism: uncultured Cellvibrio sp.; assembly: GCA_946481735.1. The sequence continues at coordinate 6,685 of CAMLOU010000022.1, read as the reverse complement.
TGTCACGTCATTTCATTATGGTGCAACGGATACCACCAGCCTGCTCTACAACACCGGCGCGGATTGGGTGGGCGTACTCTTTGCGGCCTATAATGGATTTGCGGCGCTGGCTGCGATTGCCATTCCCATGATGGTGCGCTGCAGTAATCGCAAAGTGACGCATGTGGTGAATTTGTGTTTGGGCGCGCTGGCCCTGGTATCGTTTATCTGGATCAGCGATCCGCGCTGGTTGCTGTTGTCCATGGTGGCCATGGGATTTGCCTGGGCATCCATATTATCCATGCCTTATGCGATTCTCTCCTGCTCATTACCGCCGGAAAAAATGGGCGTCTATGCGGGCCTGTTCAATTTTTTTATTGTGATCCCGCAAATCCTGGCATCCAGTGTGTTGGCTTTGATTGTCAGCACACTGTTCGGCGGACAGACGATTTACGCGATGGTGCTGGCCGGTGTCTTTATGTTACTCGCCGCCGTTGCGATGTGCTTTGTGCAGGACGAGGGTGAAACAAATGGCACAATTGCGCTCTAACTAACACAACAGACCGGCCGCACTGTTCATACCGGTCATTTATTCTTTACCATTCTTCGTTAAGCTTCCCGTCGTAAAAACACCCAATGAGAAAGAGGCTGTCATGACTTCATCGTTTCAAGCAACCGACACACTCCACGTGGGCGACAAATCCTATCGCATCTATCCCTTCAGCAAGGTGCAACAACATTACCCGGTAGACAAGCTGCCGTTCTCGCTCAAGATTTTGTTGGAGAATTTATTGCGCCATGCCAACACCAATTTTGTGACCGATGACGATATCAAGGCGCTGGCCAATTGGGACCCGGCGGCGGAACCCACCCAGGAAATTGCTTTCGTGCCGGCGCGGGTTATCTTGCAGGATTTCACCGGCGTGCCTGCTATTGTGGACCTCGCTGCAATGCGCGACGCCGTGACAGAACTGGGCGGTAATGCGCAGCAGATCAATCCCCTCTCACCGGTTGAACTGGTGATCGACCACTCGGTAATGGTGGATTTCTTTGGCTCTGAAGACGCCTTCGCCAAAAACACCGCCGTTGAAATCGAGCGCAACCGCGAGCGCTATCAGTTCCTGCGCTGGGGTCAGAAAGCGTTCTCCAATTTTAAAGTGGTGCCACCGGGTACCGGCATCGTCCACCAGGTGAACCTGGAATATCTGGCGCGCTGTGTATTTGCCAATGAAACCACCGACCAGGCCGAAGCCTACCCGGATACCCTGGTAGGCACCGATTCTCACACCACAATGATCAATGGCCTGGGTGTACTGGGTTGGGGCGTGGGCGGTATTGAAGCCGAAGCCGCCATGCTCGGCCAGCCGATCTCCATGCTGATTCCCCAGGTAGTGGGCTTCAAGTTGACCGGCCAATTGCCTGAAGGCGCCACCGCTACCGATCTGGTGCTGACCGTCACGCAGATGCTGCGCAAGCTCGGCGTGGTGGGTAAATTTGTGGAATTCTTCGGCCCCGGCCTTAAACACCTGTCCCTCGCCGACCGCGCCACCATCGGCAACATGGCGCCGGAGTATGGCGCAACCTGCGGCATCTTTCCGGTCGATCAGCAAACCCTGGATTACCTGCGCTTCACCGGCCGCAGCGAAAACCAGTTGCGCCTCACCGAGGCCTACATGAAAGCCATGGGCCTCTGGCATGACGACAACAGCCAGGAAGCGCATTACAGTGACTTGCTGACCCTCGATCTCGCCGATGTCGTACCGTCTCTCGCTGGCCCCAAACGCCCGCAGGATCGCATCTCGCTGAGCGAGAGCAAAGCCAGCTTCGGCAAAACCCTGGGAGAATTCCAGGCCCAGCGCGACAAGCTGATCAAGACCACGACCTTGGATAAATTTGCCGATGAAGGCGGTGCAACCGCTGTGGGCAATCAATCAGCGGAGCAACCGGGGGATGTGCCCGTCAGTTATCGCGGTGAGCATTTCAGCCTGAAACACGGGGCGGTCGTGATTGCCGCCATCACCAGTTGCACCAATACCTCCAACCCGGCGGTGCTGATGGCCGCTGGTTTGGTGGCCCGCAAGGCGCGTGCCCTCGGCTTGCGCAGCAAGCCCTGGGTCAAGACCAGCCTGGCGCCCGGCTCACAAGTGGTGACCGATTACCTGAGTAAAGCCGGTTTACTGGCGGACCTGGAGGCTTTGGGGTTTTATCTGGTGGGCTATGGCTGTACCACCTGTATCGGCAACTCCGGCCCCTTGCCGGATGAGATTTCGTCTGCAATCCGCCAGGGCGACTTGATGGTGGCCTCGGTGTTGTCCGGCAACCGTAACTTCGAAGGCCGGATTCATGCCGAAGTCCGCACCAATTACCTGGCGTCGCCGCCACTGGTGGTGGCCTATGCGCTGGCGGGTACTATGGATATCGATCTCTACGGAGAACCGCTGGGCACCGGCAGCGATGGCCAGCCGGTGTTCCTGAAAGACATCTGGCCGAGCAATGCGGAGATTCAGGCCAGCATCGCCAGCCATCTCGACCCCTCCATGTTTGCCAGCAAATATGCCGATGTTTATCGGGGTGACGAGAACTGGAATGCGCTGCCCATTACCGAAAGCGAGCTGTACGCCTGGCCCGAATCCGACTATGTGCGCAAGCCCCCGTTCTTTGAAGGCATCACCGCCGAGGCTGATGCGGTTAAAGCGATTGAAAAAGCCCGCTGCCTGGTCATGGTGGGCGACAGTATCACCACCGACCATATCTCTCCCGCTGGCGCCATCATGCCCGACAGTCCGGCCGGCGTGTACCTGCAACAACAAGGTGTGCAGCCGGACGATTTCAATTCCTACGGCTCGCGTCGGGGTAACCATGAAGTGATGATGCGCGGCACCTTCGCGAATGTCCGTCTGAAAAACCAGATAGCACCGGGTACTGAAGGCAGTTGGACAACCTATCTGCCTGAACAGAAAGTGATGAGCATCTATGACGCCGCCGAATTGTACCGCCAGCATAAAACGCCGCTGATCGTATTAGCGGGCAAAGAGTATGGCTCCGGTTCATCGCGCGACTGGGCAGCAAAAGGTCCGGCCCTGTTGGGGGTGAAGGCGGTGATTGCGCAAAGTTATGAACGCATCCACCGCTCTAACCTGGTGGGGATGGGTATCTTGCCACTGCAATTTAAACATGGAGATTCCGCGGCCTCACTCGGGCTGACAGGAACAGAAATGTTTGACATTCCAATAGTGCATCCTGACACCCGCGAATTGATTGTGACCGCACACAAAGACGGTGGCGAACCCATTCAGTTTATTGCCCATGTGCGCATCGATACACCGAATGAATTTGCCTACTTCCAGAACGGCGGCATCCTGCATTATGTGTTGCGTAATCTGGCGCGGTGACGGTTTTATCAGGATGGATTCCCGAGCGAAAACTTTATCGGCACAAACAATTCCAGTTCGCTACTGGCAAGGACCTCAGGCAAGGGCGGGAAAGGCGCTGCATCTTTGACCGCCTCTTCCGCCGCTTTATTCAGCAACACATAGTCAGAAGTTTCGATAGGTTTTAACGATTTAATATTTCCCTGGTCATCAATCACCAGATTAAATTTCACGCTGCCGGCTTGTTGCAGTTGTTGCGCGCGCCGCGGATAACTGACACGGGCATAGATGGTGCCCAACACTTCGGAGATGTAAAACTGGCGCGCCAGCAGGGTTTGCGATGTTATCGCTGCACGCTCTTCTTCTGCGTCATCCTTTTCCGCCGTTATTGTCGCCGCTGCTTTTTTAACAGGCTCAGGTTTTATCAGTGCCGGCGGTGCGCTGGCGACAACGATCGATGCCGGAACCGGAATCGGTGCAGGCTTTTCCAAGCGCGGTTTATTCTCAGCTTTCGGCTTGGGCGCTGGTGCCGGCGCAGGAGCCGCTGCCACGGTAACTTCCGATTCCTCCGCAGAGTCCGTTGATTTTTTCAGCCAATTTTCCACTACCGCGATACGGCTTAAGCGCGGCTCAAGGTGCAAATAGCGATGGCGCAAATCGGGATTGATATCGCCCATCAACAGCAGGTCATCACGGTAGGCAGATGACAAGGGCACACGCCCCAACCATGAACGCAACAAGAGCGCAAAAAAATTATCATCGGGAATATTGCCGAGCAAGGTGTTGTTCACTATCACATCCATCCCCTGACCCGGCGCCACACTGAGCACAATGTGATCGTTGGTTTCAAAGCGTCCGCCAAACAAGCCGTCAAAGAGAACCATGTTGTCGGCCTGCGCCATGAGCACGGCAGAGGAGTTGTTGATCGCCGCACCTTCAATCCACATCCGACTGAAACGGCGCAGCGTCATGCCTTCCGGTGCGAGGATTTTTAATTCCATTCGCTTGGCAACAGGACTGGTGACCAGCACCTCGGCATCGCTGCTTAACAACTCGGTATACAGCGCTCCCCAGAATTGATCGCGCCCCAATTCCTTATGCAGGGCAATACCATTTAATAAAGGCTCTGCATGCACCATTCCGGGCAACATCAATAGCAGCAACCAAAACCCTGCGCCGCAAAACCGCTTAAATGATCTACCGAAAAACATGATTTTGTTACCCCACGTCAAAAAACGGCTGACCGGCCAATACCGATCATTCGACCGCGGGATACTAATCAATGAATAAGACAATTTAGCGACAGGCGAGATCAGGAATCCAGGTTGGGCTTACCTGCTGCGGAGGGGCGACCGATATACAACAGGCGACCGTCGGGTAAGGTTCTTATACTGATTGCTCCCTGTTGATGAAGGTATGCCATAGCACGCTCAACCCTGCGACGCTCTTCGTGCAGGCGCTGCCGTAAAATCCACCATTGCAGGATGCCATCCAGCGTATCCGCAACCTGCTCGCGCCCCTGCAGATAGCGGGCAATTTCTTCAGCCAGGGATTGAATGTCCGGTTCCTCCTCATCATTTACCTTCAACTCGCCGCTCCCTGTTAATAGAGATTAGAAAAAACACACACAGGCCACGCACACGATTAGTGCAGCAGATAGCGTTGAGCAACATTTATACCAGGACGGTTTTATTGGCTAATCGATTGATCAGGCACTACTTTTTTTAACAGAAGCCATAACAGGTGGGTCGACATTAACCCGCTGTGCCTGTTGCTGCGCACTGTCACAACATCTTCATATGGGTATTTAACTGGCTTGCGCAGGTGGGTTCTTTTACACCCATAAAATAAAAAAATGTGCGGAGCAGGAAAAGTAGATGTGCATTGCGTATAGAACGAATCAGAATGAAACAAAAAGCGGCACACCGGGCGAAAGCATACTTATAAAATATTGGCACCTCATCCCCTTGCCCTAACTTGATTTTGACTTGCCCTGTGTTAGTTTTATCAACCCGGTGTTAAAAAATGTATAGACGTTGATATGAATGGATGGAGTCATCAGGACGGTTGTTGATGTAAAACGATAATGACATCACCGGTAGTGATCTGTTAACAAGGACAATGGGAAGCTCACTATGAACAGCACCTCTGTTATCTCTTGTGGTGATAACGACCACAATCATTGTTCCACGACCGACAATTCGCACCAGACCTCACAGGAAAAAATCCGTTTACTGCAAACGTTTACCGGCCTGAATCTTGTCGGCCATTCACCGGTATTTGTCGATACCCTTCAATTAATTCAGAAAATCGCCCAGTGCCATGCGCCGGTATTAATCCGCGGCGAAACAGGAACAGGAAAAGAAAATGCAGCACGGGCAATGCATTATTTAAGCGAGCGGCGCGAGTGCGGTTTTATACCGCTTAATTGCGCGGCTATCCCTGACGAGTTATTTGAAAGCGAACTCTTTGGCCACGAGAAAGGCGCCTTTACCGATGCCAAAAGCAGTCAGGCCGGTTTGGTTACCTTGGCTGATGGCGGCACTTTATTTCTCGATGAGGTCGATAGCCTGACGCCCAAGGCACAAGCAGCTTTGTTACGTTTCTTGCAGACGCGCGAGTACCGCCCTCTCGGTGGACGTGACACCCGTCAAGCCGATGTACGCATTCTGGCTGCCACCAATGCCGATCTCTCGCAACGCGTGGAAGAGAAATTATTCCGCGAGGATTTGTTTTATCGGCTTAATGTACTGACGGTTTTTATGCCGTCGCTGCGCGCGCGGAAGGATGATATTCCGCTGATTGCCAGAGCGTTACTTCACAAATTTTCTGAGGAGTACCGCGCTGCTCCCAAACAATTATCCGGCCAGTTCATTCATTATCTGATGCAGCAATCCTGGCCCGGCAACGTTCGCGAGCTGGAAAATACCCTGCTGCGTGCGTTTTTGCTGTCCCCCGAGACGTTACTGACTTCGCCTGCCGGGATGCCACCGGGCGGTGCTTTGTTTGAAACGGTTTTAGAAAAAAAAATGAGCTTAACAAAACATGCAGCAGTAGAAGACAATTCGGCTTTAACAGGAAAATCGCCAGAGAGCGCAGCGCACAAAGCTGGGCATATGTTTCACTCTATCAATCCCCAGCTCAGCTTTCAGGATGCCAAGGCCGAGGTGATAACACAATTTGAAGAACAATACCTCAAGCAGGTATTGTCGATAGCAGAGGGAAACGTATCGGCAGCGGCGCGTATTGCAGGGAAAGAACGACGCGCGCTCGGGAAGTTGATTCGCAAATACCGGATCGACAAAAGCCTTTATCAATCGGCACCGGCGTTTTAA
>CAMLOU010000021.1 GCA_946481735.1 uncultured Cellvibrio sp. | reverse complement strand
GTCCCAATTCTATAAGGTGTAGACAGTGAAAATAATGAGAACAGCAGAGTTCGAACAGTACTTCTTGTATCGATTATCACATCATAATGATTCGCTCTCACCTGTGTCCAGGTTCGTCTAACAAATCGTAAGATATTTCCGTTATCTTTATCACTGAACGCTACGACATTGTCTATATCTGGATGCCCTTCAAATAATGGTGCTATATTTTCGTTAAGAACATAATCAATAACTGCATGGGGAAAGCTTTTACGCAAGTTACTACAGAGCACTGAAGACAATACAGCATCTCCTACCCGACGAAAGCGTATAACCAGTATTCTTCTAATTTGCATTTTGACTCTTGTTTTTCCTCACTAAAGCTGACCGGATAACTGAAAGTATTTTTGCATTACGAGCAGCGATACCATTTTTTCTTCATTTTCTTTAAAAAACTGGGCAACGTGGTTATTTGCATTCCTTACGATTTCTTTAGCTACATCAGGATTATTATTGTAATAATTTACTTTTTCTTCGATGTCAGAATGATCATCTTGTAACAATACATAGTGTTTTCCCGGAACCAGACTCCCTTCCATAAACCAGGTTTCATAGCGAGGCCTACGCATAAAGCATAACGAATTTGAAGCCATGATCCATTTCAAGTTGGTAGCCACATCCTTACCTTCGATACTGAGAATGTAGCGATACGAGAGTTGTTGTGGAATAGACAGGAAGGGGCGCTCATAGATGGTACGTTTTCCCTTATGATGCGTGTCACCAAAATCACATACAGGATTATTGTAAAACCGCTCAAGCAACGTGATGCGCTCTGGCTGATTCGATTTTCCTCGCCACATAAGTTTGGGAACTTTCTGGTCAAACCCAAGCCCATCTTTTACCACGTAGTAATGTCGGATCTTGTTCAATTTTAGCAACACAGAGTTTTCATTACTCTGATCCGCACGAATCGGGCGGCTTTTTAAAAAAGTGGGAACATCCGGCACATCAACAATATCTCCAAAAAGGTAGGAGTAAGAAATATCCTTGGGGAAATAACGAATCAACGATTTAAAGTCCAGTGTATAAGCGGCACTTTTCTTGCCGGTGTACAGTTGATTTTCAAAGTTCAGTTTTTCCGGCAGTACAAATGGTGACTGCAATTTATTGTAATAATTAACACGCTGCATGATCGCCTGTTGCTCGGCCGGGCTCAGCCGATCAAACGACCTCAATATATCATCCAACCGACGCTGCCATATTTTAGGAGGGACGAGATAGTTCAGCCCACCACGCAAATAGTATCTGAACTTATAAAAATTCTTTTTTGGTTGATCGAGTAATGCCATGAATTCATACCTGACCGGACTTCCTGAAAGCCGGATTGACAATAAACTATAGGAGGTTAGGACCAAGTCCAAGGGTGAGCATTATGCTACAAAGCTGCCCTACCAAAACAGATCTTGGTCACGCCCTGAAAGCCTGAAACCTAGGCCACCAGCGCCTCGGCATGTATAATCCGACTCCTTATCATTTTTCATTTCCGTTATCAAACGACATCAGGGTTACACAGTTCCATGGATAAAACCTACCAGCCTCACGCCATCGAGAATCAGTGGTATCAAACCTGGGAAGAAAAGGGTTACTTCAAGCCCAACGGTGAGGGTGATCCTTACTGCATCATGATTCCCCCACCGAATGTAACCGGCAGCCTGCATATGGGCCACGGGTTTAACAACGCGGTGATGGATGCACTGATTCGCTATCGCCGGATGAAAGGTGACGACACGCTTTGGCAGGTAGGTACTGATCACGCGGGCATCGCCACACAAATGGTCGTAGAACGTCAGCTCGCAGCGCAGGGCGTCAGCCGTCACGATTTGGGGCGTGAAGCATTTTTGAACAAGGTATGGGAATGGAAGGAGCAATCTGGCGGCACGATTACTCGCCAGATCCGTCGCCTTGGGTCTTCTGTGGATTGGAGCCGTGAGCGCTTTACCATGGATGAAGGGCTGTCGCGCGCGGTGCAGGAAGCGTTCGTTCGCTTGCACGATGATGGCTTGATCTATCGCGGCAAACGCCTGGTTAACTGGGACCCGAAATTACACACCGCCATCTCTGATCTGGAGGTGGAGAACCACGATGAAAAAGGTTGCCTCTGGCATCTGCGCTATCCATTGGCTGATGGCGCCACCACCGCAGATGGAAAGAATTATCTGGTAGTCGCCACTACCCGCCCCGAAACCATGCTGGGCGACAGCGCAGTGGCCGTTCATCCTGAGGATGAACGCTACCGTTCGCTTATTGGTAAATTCGTCGTGCTGCCGCTGGTAAACCGATTGATTCCCATTGTTGCCGATGATTATGTGGACCGGGAATTCGGCACCGGTTGCGTCAAGATCACGCCTGCCCATGACTTCAACGACTATGAAGTCGGCAAGCGCCACAACCTGCCGCTGATTAACGTTCTGGATAAGAACGCTGCCATTCTGCCCGGCGCGCAAATATTCAACGTCGACGGCAGTGTAAATGCACAGGTGGACAGCAGCCTGCCAACCCAATTTGCCGGCCTGGATCGTTACGAAGCACGCAAACAAATCATCGCTGCCTTTGAAGATGTCGGCCTGCTGGAAAAAATTGATGACCACGCCCTGAAGGTACCGCGTGGCGACCGGTCTGGCGTAGTGGTTGAACCCTGGCTCACCGATCAGTGGTATGTCAGCACCAAACCTCTGGCGGAACCGGCTATTGCCGCCGTGGAAGACGGGCGGATCGAATTTGTGCCCAAGCAATATGAGAATATGTACTTTTCCTGGATGCGCGATATCCAGGATTGGTGTATTTCCCGGCAGCTTTGGTGGGGCCACCGCATTCCCGCCTGGTATGATGCAAATGGCCAGGTGTACGTTGGCCGCAACGAAGCCGAGGTGCGCGCAAAATATAATTTGGCTGCCGACCTGCCATTGCAACAGGATGAAGACGTACTCGACACCTGGTTCAGCTCCGGACTCTGGACCTTCTCTACATTAGGCTGGCCCGAGCAAACCGATTTCCTGAAGAAATTCCACCCTACTGATGTATTGGTGACAGGCTTCGATATTATTTTCTTCTGGGTTGCCCGGATGATTATGTTGACAATGCATCTGGTAAAAGACGACCAGGGGCAAGCGCAGATTCCGTTTAAAACGGTTTATGTGCATGGACTGGTTCGCGATAGCCAAGGGCAGAAAATGTCGAAGTCCAAGGGCAACGTGCTCGATCCTTTGGACATTATCGATGGCATTGACCTTGAAACCCTTGTCCAAAAGCGCACTACGGGTTTAATGCGTCCACAAGATGCATCCAAGATTGAAAAGCAAACCCGCAAGGAATTTCCTGACGGTATTGCCGCCTATGGCACCGATGCATTGCGCTTCACCTTCTGTTCTCTTGCATCGACCGGACGTGACATCAAATTCGATATGGGCCGGGTCGAAGGCAATCGCAATTTCTGTAACAAAATCTGGAATGCGACCCGTTATGTGCTGATGCAATGTGAAGATCAGGATTGCGGTCAGGATGGCTCGCAAGATTACGAATTGTCGGTAGTGGATCGCTGGATCATCAGCAAATTGCAACTGGCCGAAAAAACTGTATGCACAGCGCTGGACACATATCGATTGGACCTGGCTGCCCAAGCCATTTATGAATTCGTCTGGGACGAATACTGCAGCTGGTACCTGGAGCTATCCAAGCCGCTGTTATGGGACGAAAACGCCAGTGCCGCACAGAAGAAAGGCACCCGCCGTACGCTGATTCGCGTATTGGAAACCATTCTGCGCCTGTCCCACCCGCTAATGCCTTTTATCACCGAAGAAATCTGGCAGAAAATCAAACCGCTCGCTGGAGCAACCGGTGACACCATTATGTTGAGCCGCTATCCACAAGCGGATGAGAGTCGCGTTGATAAGCAGGCGCTTAATGATGTTGCCTGGTTACAGGCTATTATCCTTGGTGTGCGCAATATTCGAGGCGAGATGAAGATTGCTGACGCACAAAAGATTCCTGTTCTGATCAAAAATGGTTCGGCTGATGACCAACAACGTCTGAATGCCAACCAACAATTCCTTAGAAAACTTGCGGCACTTGAAAGCATCACTTGGCTGTCCCCTGAAGCAACAGCACCTATGTCAGCTACAGCACTGGTAGGGCAGATGGAGATTCTGGTTCCAATGGCTGGCCTGATAGACAAGGAAGCAGAGATTGCACGCCTGGCTAAAGAAAGTGCCAGGTTGGAACAAGATATTGCAAAGACCGAAGGAAAACTCGCTAATGCGGCTTTTGTCGATAAAGCACCCGCAGAGGTCGTTGAAAAGGAACGTAATCGTGTAGTGGAAAATAAGATTGCCCTGGAGAAGCTGCGCGAGCAAATTGAAAAAATGAATGCTCTTTAAAATGAGCAATGCGGAATGAATGCGATGTTCATTCCGCTGAATATAGTTCAAAAATAAAAAAGCCCGGTTATCGCTAACCGGGCTTTTTAATATGGCGGAGAGAGAGGGATTCGAACCCTCGATACCGTTTAACGGGTATACGCCCTTAGCAGGGGCGCGCCTTCGGCCACTCGGCCACCTCTCCGGATTAAAATCAAATCAATCTAAAGATCAATTTGTAACCTATTGAAAACTCTAAAAGTTTCAGCCGGCGTAAGAGTGGATCGCCGTCTCAACAGGTGCGGCATAATACCATATTTCAAAAAAAATCAAAGGCTTGATATCAATTTTATGCCGCTAACGCGCAGTCTTCGGCGTAAGCCTGACAATACGAAATAGATAAACAAAAGGAAGAGTTTCATAGTGAACTACGCGGCGGCTTATTAGGCTATCTCCGCCGCGAGCACACACAGAGCAGGTTATACAAACAAGCCAAACACCACATATGCGATTAGTTAGGCTGTTCATCCTGATTTTGCTTTTCGCGTTGAATACGCTGATAAATTTCTTCGCGATGCACTGCAATATCTTTAGGTGCGTTTACACCGATACGAACCTGGTTGCCTTTCACACCCAGTACAGTTACGGTTACTTCATCACCAACCATTAAGGTTTCGCCAATACGGCGGGTCAAAATCAACATCTTTAATCTCCTTCACTCATCCTGTAAGAGTACGACTGAGACTCCAATGTCCTTCGCCGTCTCTCGACTAACCCCTGTCGCCACCAGAACTGCTTAGCTCCGGAATAAGTATCGTCTACTTTTAGCGAAAAGGAAGAAACCCCCAAAATTTTCTGTTTGTAGCTCACCAAACAGCCTTACTGTACCGCTAGAGTCTTGCTGTTATTCGCCGCGCGGAGTAACTATCACCCCCGCACTCTGTTCTCCGACGGCTCGGCATCCAGGCCAAATGCGGTGTGCAAACTGCGCACAGCCAACTCCAGATAACGCTCATCAATAATCACCGAAATCTTGATTTCAGATGTCGTGATCATTTGAATATTAATACTATCCTGCGCCAGGGCGGTAAACATGCGCGACGCCACACCGGCGTGGGAACGCATACCTACTCCAACTATAGACACCTTGGCGACTTTGTCATCACTGCGAACTTCCCGCGCCCCAATTTCTTTGGCAACGCTTTGCAGCACAGCGACGGCTTTGTTCATATCGTTTTTATGCACGGTAAACGTCAGGTCGGTGGTGTTATCCGCCGCAACGTTTTGCACAATCACGTCGACTTCGATGTTAGCCGCACCAATCGGAGCCAGGATTTTGGCCGCTACACCGGGTGTATCAGGCACACCGGCAACAGTCACTTTTGCTTCATCGCGGTTAAATGCAATACCGGAGACAATCGGTTGTTCCATTGTAGAGTTTTCCTCATCGAGGGTAATCAGGGTACCTGGGCCTTCTTTGAAACTGGACAGTACACGTAAGGGCACGTTGTATTTGCCGGCAAACTCCACCGAGCGGATTTGCAGGACTTTGGAACCCAGGCTGGCCATCTCCAGCATTTCTTCAAAGGTAATCTTTTCAAGCCGGCGCGCACGCTCAACAACACGGGGATCAGTGGTGTATACGCCGTCAACATCGGTATAGATCTGGCATTCATCGGCCTTGAGCGCGGCAGCTAATGCAACACCAGTTGTGTCTGAACCGCCACGCCCCAGTGTCGTGATATTACCCTGCTCATCTACCCCCTGGAATCCCGCCACCACGACCACACGGCCAGCTTGCAAGTCAGCTCTCATGTTGGTTTCATCGATAGCCTGGATACGAGCCTTGGTGTGAGCATTGTCAGTCAGGATGCGAACCTGGCCGCCAGTATAGGATCTTGCGTCAACACCGCGTTTTTTCAACGCCATACATAAAAGAGCAATAGTTACCTGCTCCCCTGTTGACACCAAAACATCCAGTTCACGCGGATCTGGTGTCTGCTGAATTTGTTGGGCCAAGCCTATCAGGCGGTTGGTTTCGCCACTCATAGCAGATAACACCACGACCATGTCGTGGCCTTGGGCGCGAAAAGCGGCCACTTTATCGGCGACAGCTTCTATACGCTCGATGGACCCCACGGAGGTACCACCATACTTTTGAACCAATAAGCTCATTCCCAGCCTATCCCTCATTAAAATGAAACAGAAGCCACAATTAGCGCACCGCAAACGGCGGGCAATTAAACAACAAATTGCTCGAAAAGTTAATCAATCACAACAAAAAAGCGCAAAATAAGCGCTATTTTCACGTTTCCTTACAGTTAATGAGACTTCAGTTGCCGCTCCACCCAGGAGACAACGGAAGCCAAAGCGCTTTCCAGTGCGGCGACATCATTGCCACCTCCCTGCGCCATATCCGGTCTGCCGCCACCTTTGCCACCGATCTGCTCAGCCACATGGCGCATTAAATCGCCGGCTTTGATTTTATCGGTCAGGTTTTGGGTTACACCAGCAACCAGAGCTACTTTATTGTCCTCTTCTACCGTCGCCAACAGAACAACTGCTTTGCCCAGTTTATTCTTGAACTGGTCCACTGTGTCGCGCAGCGATTTACTATCGGCACCATCCAGATTCAGTGCCAGCACTTTAATCCCCTCGATATCGCGCGCCTGACTGAGCACATCACCGCCGCCGGAGGTGGCCAGGCGAGTTTTCATTTGCGCCAGGTCTTTTTCCAGCTTGCGATTTTGATTGGTCAGTTGCTCGATTTTTTCAATGAGGCTATCGCGATTCGTTTTCAGTGTGCGGGTGGCGCTCTCCACCAATTGATCCAGGTTGTCGAACAAGGCCAGCGCCTTGGCTCCGGTTACCGCCTCGATACGCCGGACACCTGCGGCAACACCTGACTCTGAGGTAATTCGCATCAAGCCAATATCACCAGTACGACTGACATGCGTACCCCCGCAAAGCTCCACGGAAAAACCTTCACCCATGGTCAATACGCGCACCCGATCACCATATTTTTCGCCAAATAACGCCATTGCACCCTTGGCTTTGGCTTCATCCATATTACAGTGGTCGGTCGTTACCGCACTGTTCGCACGGATCTGATCATTAACCAGTATTTCAATCTCTTTCAATTGCTCAGGCTTAACAGCTTCGAAGTGAGAGAAATCAAAACGCAAACGCTCAGAGTCCACCAAGGACCCTTTCTGTGTGACATGTTCACCCAGTATTTTACGTAAGGCGGCATGCAATAAATGTGTAGCAGAGTGATTTAAGGCAGTGGCCTGACGCACGTTCTCATCAACTTTAGCCTTAATCGTGTTGCCTACACGCAGTGTTCCTTGCAGGACATGCACAATATGCAAATGACTATCGCCCTGCTTTTGGCAGTCCCGGACCTCCGCGCGACTGGAACCGCTTTCAATATAACCGGAGTCACCCACCTGTCCGCCCGATTCCCCATAGAAGGGCGTGCGATCCAGAACAACCACACCATCGTCACCTTCACTGAGGTGATCTACAGCAGCACCGCCTTTTAGCAGCGCGAGGATCACACCCTGCTCTGCCAGAGAGCTGTAGCCTATAAATTCTGTGGCTGGAACATCCAGTCCGGCGGCGGTGTAGTCCACCTTAAAAGCGCCAGCAGCACGGGCACGGGCGCGCTGAGCTTCCATCGCCTTGTCGTAACCGGGCATATCAATCGTCAAGCCACGCTCGCGAGCGATATCATTGGTCAAGTCCAGTGGAAAGCCGTATGTGTCGTAAAGTGTGAAGACCACTTCGCCGGGGATTTCTGAACCATTCAGCTTTGCCAGGGAGTCTTCCAGCACAGCCATTCCCTTATCCAGCGTCTTTTCAAATTGCTCTTCTTCCTGCAACAGGATGCGCTCTATATGCGCACGGTTTTTTACCAGTTCCGGATAAGCATCCCCCATAACTTCGGCCAATGCTGCAACCAGCTTATGGAAGAAAGGCTGTTTTTGACCCAACTGATTACCATGGCGAATCGCGCGGCGAATGATGCGACGCAGAACGTAGCCACGTCCCTCATTGGAGGGAAGAACACCATCGCTAATCAGGAAGGAGCAGGAACGAATATGGTCGGCAATAACCCGCAAGGATTTATTTTCCATATCCCGGGTACCGGTAGCTTGCGCGGCCGCTTTTAACAGATGCTGGAATAAATCGATATCGTAATTGTTGTGCACATGCTGCATGACGGCAGCAATACGCTCCAGGCCCATTCCGGTATCAACAGAGGGCTTGGGCAAGGGAATCAGGGTGCCGTCGGTTTGACGCTCATATTGCATGAACACCACATTCCAGACTTCAATGTAACGATCCAGATGGTCGTTTTCACTGCCGGGAGGGCCACCGGGAATATCTTCACCATGGTCATAGAAAATTTCGGTACAGGGACCACAAGGACCTGTATCACCCATCTGCCAGAAGTTATCCGCGTCAAGACGCGAAATACGATCAGGGCTTACGCCGATTTCTTTTACCCAGATATCGGCTGCTTCATCGTCGGAAATATGTGCTGTTACCCATAAACGCTCTTTGGGAAGCTTTAAGACTTCTGTCAAAAATTCCCAGGCAAACTGGATGGCATCGCGCTTGAAGTAGTCGCCAAAACTGAAGTTACCCAGCATCTCGAAGAATGTATGGTGTCTTGCGGTGTAGCCCACATTCTCAAGGTCATTATGCTTGCCACCGGCACGCACACATCGCTGGGAACTGGCTGCACGGGTGTAGCTGCGTTTGTCGCCGCCCAGGAATACGTCTTTAAACTGCACCATCCCCGCATTGGTGAATAGCAACGTGGGGTCATTACCCGGAATCAATGAGCTGCTGGGAACAATGGTGTGCCCTTTGCTCTCAAAAAATTTCAAGTAAGCGTCACGAATTTCTGCGCTCTTCATAGATCGTTCATCAACTCTGCATGGCAAGGGAAAAGGTAGACAGCAATCAGCTATTACGTTGGGCTTTTTCTTCACTCGTCAGTTGGCGAGCTTCACTTTCAAGCATGACGGGAATGCCGTCGCGAATCGGATAAGCCAGGCCACTTGCCCAGCAGACCAGTTCCTGTTTTTCCGGTTGATATTCCAACTCGGCCTTGCTGACCGGGCAGACTAAAATGCTGAGAAGTTTTTTATCGATCATGACGCTGACTCTGCTTGATCCACAAACCGCCGCTCGCGGGCGACGGTCAAGATGTTTAAAAGGGCGGTATCTTACACTGTCGGGCAGGAGGCTGTCTCTAGCCTTGCGCTATGGTCGCCATAGGTTAACGCCGGGAATATCAGGGATTATTCCTTGGACGCAACCGGTTTCTGTTCAGGCATCGGTCCCACCATCAATGAGGGGTCAACCCGCTCTCCAAACCAATTCATGCGCCAATCGAGATGAGGCCCCGTGGCGCGACCGCTCGCGCCGACTTGTGCAATCACCTGTCCCTGCTCAATGTGATCACCCTCTTCGACCAGAATTTTGTGGAGGTGGATAAATGTCGATGATAAACCGTGACCATGG
Organism: uncultured Cellvibrio sp.; assembly: GCA_946481735.1. The sequence continues at coordinate 30,312 of CAMLOU010000021.1, read as the reverse complement.
TCGACAATCAGGGTGCCGCCGGAAAAAAACATATCGGGATGGACCAGCGTCACCACACCGCCAGCCGGCGCCCGTACTGCGGTGCCAGTCGGGGCGGCGATGTCTATTCCGTAATGGGGAGAGTTGGGCTCACCATTGTAAAATCGTTGGCTGCCGTACACCCCGGTAATTCGCCCTACCAAGGGCCATTCAAATTCTTGCGCAAAATTGCGCAGAGGCAAATCTACCTTGCGCGCGTCTGCTGCCATCTTCGCCTCGCGGCGGCTGCGTTCTATCTGTTCCGGAGATGGTGTCACTGTCCGCTGGGGGACACCGGTCACCCGCTGGATATTGTAATCTCGCGCAGCAACATCAAATGTATGCTCCTGCCGCTTTCCACCCGTATCAATGGTGGCCACAATGGCTTGGGGTTTTGCATCACGCCCCAGACCGATGACGAATTGGCCATCCTCGGTCACACGTACACTTCGGTCCATAAATTCAACTTGTGTACCTGCCGGAACACGCCCCAATAAGACAGCGCCCTGCTGCCACTGCCCCTTAAACTCCAGGGCAAACACAGCGGCACTCAGAGAGGCTCCAATACATAACAAAACGAAATATCTGAACACGAGGACTCCGTGGTGATCACGCTACTGACGAATAAAAAACACACAATACCGACATAAAAAACGGCAGACAAGCTGCCGTTTTGGACTGCGCATAACCGGGAAGATTCGGCGATTAAAGCTTATCGCCGACCCGCAGGATCTTCATCGTGTTGGTGCCGCCGAGCAAATTCGTGTCACCGCTCGACAGGATAACCAAATCACCATCCACCAGGACACCAGCATCCTTCAGATTATTCACTGCACGCAAATAATCATCTGCGCAAGGTGTACTGGCCGTATCAAAAGGCACCGGATAGACACCGCGATAAAGTGCAACGCGGCGCTGGGTATGCATATGGCGAGAGAATGCAAAGATCGGCAATTGCGAACCCACTCGCGACATCAGGCGCGGTGTGCTGCCGGACTCGGTGAAGGCGATAATGGCTTTCACTTTATCCAGATGGTTCGCGGTATACATAGCAGCCAGTGCAATGGATTCATCAATGGATGTGAACTCTTCATCCATGCGGTACTTGCTGAAGCTTGCCATCGGATGTTTTTCTGCACCGATAATGATACGCACCATGGCCTCAACGGTTTGCACCGGGAAATTCCCCGCCGCTGTCTCCGCTGACAGCATCACCGCATCGGTACCATCCAGCACGGCGTTAGCCACGTCGAAGACTTCTGCACGGGTTGGTAGCGGACTGTTGATCATGGATTCCATCATCTGGGTCGCGGTGATCACCACTTTATTCAGTGCACGGGAGCGCTCGATAATACGCTTTTGAACACCAATCAATGCAGCATCACCAATTTCCACACCCAGGTCACCGCGGGCAACCATTACCGCGTCGCTCGCCCGGATAATGTCATCCAGTACGGCGTCATCCGCGACTGCTTCTGCGCGTTCCACCTTGGCAACCAGACCGGCTTTACCACCGGCGGCTTCCATCAGGGAGCGCGCATAATTCATATCTTCAGCACTGCGCGGGAAAGAAACGGCCAGGTAATCCACGTCGATCTCAGCAGCGGTCTTGATGTCTGCCAGGTCTTTCTCTGTCAGTGCAGGAGCCGTCAAGCCACCGCCCTGCCGGTTAATACCCTTGTTGTTAGACAAAGGACCGCCAACCAGCGTGGTGCAGTAAATCTTGGTGCCTTCGATACGATCCACGCCCAGCACAACCCGGCCGTCATCCAGCAACAGCTTATCGCCGGGGCGACAGTCATTAGGCAATTCCTTGTAGTCGATACCCACCTGGTGCTGATCGCCGGCATCGCGTGGCAGAGCCGCATCAAGAATAAATTTGTCGCCTACTTTCAGCTGAATCTTACCCTCAGCAAAGCGTGCAACACGAATCTTGGGACCTTGCAGATCGCCCAACACGGCCACGTACAGCTTATGCTTGGCGGCAATGTCACGCACCATCTCCGCGCGGCGACGATGATCTTCCGGCGAGCCGTGAGAGAAGTTCAAACGAACCACATTCACGCCAGCCAAAATCAATTGTTCCAGCACCTCTGCCGACTCTGATGCTGGCCCCAGGGTACTGACGATTTTTGTACGTCTTAACATAACGCTCTCTCGGATTATTTAGCTTGCATCAGGGCAAGCGTGTTATCCAGCATGCGATTGGAGAAGCCCCATTCGTTGTCATACCAGGCCAATACTTTTACCCACTTACCATATACCTTGGTTTGCAGGGCATCATAGTTGGAAGAATGCGGGTTGTGGTTGTAATCAACCGATACCAGTGGCTCGTCAACGTAGGCCAACACGCCGGGCATTTCAGTGGTAGCAGCTGCCTGCATAGCCGCATTGATGGCATCCACGCTCACGTCTTTTTCAACCAGCACGTTCAGGTCAACCAGCGAAACGTTGATGGTCGGCACACGTACAGAGATACCATCCAGCTTGCCTTTCAATTCCGGCAATACCAGACCAACGGCTTTAGCTGCACCGGTTGTGGTCGGAATCATGGATTGAGTAGCTGAACGGGCACGGTAGATGTCTTTGTGGAAAACATCAGACAGCACCTGATCGTTGGTGTAAGAATGGATTGTGGTCATCGAGCCTTGCACGATACCAAAGTTGTCATTCAGCACTTTGGCGATAGGCGCCAGACAGTTGGTGGTACAGGATGCATTAGAGATAACGGTATCGGTAGCTTTCAACACATTGTTGTTCACACCGAATACAACGGTCGCATCAACGTCCGTGCCTGGAGCTGAAATAATGACTTTTTTGGCACCCGCCGCCAAATGCTGGCCTGCCTTCTCTTTGCTGGTGAAGATACCAGTACATTCGTACACCACATCAACCTTCAATTCAGCCCAGGGCAATTTAGCCGGGTCGCGCTCAGAGGTAATGCGAATAGCGTCGCCATTAACGATCATCTTGTCGCCATCCACTGCTACGCTGCCGTTGAAGGCGCCGTGAACGGAGTCGTATTTGGTCAGGTGGGCGTTCAGGTTAGCATCACCCAGATCATTGATACCCACAATTTGAATTTGCTCGCGCTTGCCAGATTCATACAGTGCGCGTAAGACATTTCGGCCGATGCGGCCATATCCATTGATAGCTACTCTGATAGTCATTACAGGTTCTCCAGTTAATTTATCAACGCCACAAATGTGGGTTTAAATGCAATAACGTTAAAAAAATAAATGCGCGTGTCAGGTGCAACACGCGCATAGGGGAGTCATCCAGGTTTAGCGAGGCAGGCTGGCGGCTTCGCGAGCCAGGCGCTCTATCTCATCCCATCGACCCGCTTTCATCAACTCCTTGGGCGCCATCCAGGTACCACCGACACAGGCCACATTGGGCAACGCCAGATAGGTCGGCGCCTTGGCCAGATCAATTCCACCGGTTGGGCAAAACGTAATTTGCGGCAACGGACCACCGATTGACTTCAACATCGGCACACCACCCGCCGCTTCTGCCGGGAAGAATTTTTGATGGGTGAAGCCTTCCACCAATAAATGCATGGCTTCCGTTGGCGTGGCCACACCGGGCAATAATGGCACAGCAGAAGCTTTTGCGGCCTCAATCAGTGCTGGCGTGGTGCCAGGGCTGACAAGAAAGGAGGAACCGGCTTTAACGGCTTTTTCCAGATCAGCAGGCGTAATAACGGTACCTGCACCGATCACCGCATCAGCGGGAAGGTTTTCGACCATGGCGGTAATAGCATCCAGGGCACAGGGAGTGCGCAGGGTAATTTCGAGAACTTTCAAACCGCCGTTATAAAGTGCTTGCGCCAAAGGCACAGCATCTTCAATGCGCTCTACCACCATGACGGGTATGACGGGGGCGACTTTGACAATTTCGTTGATTGGTAAACCCACTTTTTATCCCTCACTACCTGATATGTAAAAAATATGGTTGGACTATCTATTCCGCTGCAAATACTTAAGGTGCCCAGTAGACGGTAATCGGCACTTGTTGTTGCTGGAGTACTGCGCGTACGGGCATTTCATTTACATCTGTACCCGCCTGCGCCTGCCGCAGAACATTTAACTTTTCTTCGCCAGTGATTAATAGCAACAATGACTTCGAACGCAGCAACCCGGCTAGGCTCAAGGTCATCCGTTCAACCGCTGTACCTGTGACTTCGCTTTGTTTGGCCGTGATCGCAGCACACAGACTTTCGCTGTTTACATCCAACGCTTCGGACAAACCCTGAGCATGGGGAAACAGGGATGCGGTATGACCATCAGACCCCATACCGAGTATGGTGACATCAAAGGGTTGCGCCAATTGCTGGTACGCATTTTCGCAATCAGCCAATCCGTCTGCCGGTGTCGCTGCGGTATTCTTCATGCCGACCAAATTAGCCTTCGCCGCATTGTTCTGTATCAGGGTGCGAACAATAAACGCTTCGTTACTTTTTTCGTGATCAAAGTCTACCCAGCGTTCGTCAACCAAGGCTACATAGACGGACTCCCATTTTAAATCCGCTGAACTCAAGGCCTTGTATAGAGGCTCTGGTGAACTACCTCCAGAGACCATAAAAGTTGCTTCGCCGCGCTCGTCTACGGCTTCTCGCAAAGCGGTAAGGCATTCTTCCTGTAAGGCCGCAATCATGTCTGCGCGGCTATCAAATAATTTCTCAACAAGCATTAAACGTCCTCGCTGGCAAATACATCATCCATATTGAACCATTCACGCCCATCGGCATGGATCATCTCGTCTGCCCCACGGGGACCCCATCCACCCGCTTTATAAAACTGCGGATTGTTTTCCGGGCGCTGCCAGGCCTCGATAATCGGATCAATCCAGGACCAGGCGGCGGCTACTTCGGCACGATGAATAAACAGGCTCGGGTCATTGGCAGCAGCATCAAGCATCAAACGCTTATATGCATCGCTGAAAAAATCTTTGTAGGTATCCGCAAAATTGAAATTCAGAACCACCGGGCGCAATTCAGTTTCGTGCTTCTCCAGGTTTTTGGAGGTCATGATAATTTTGATGCTTTCTTCCGGCTGTAAGCGGATAACCAGGCGATTCGGTACGGTACGACCGGCGGATTCGGGGTAAACACGGTGTGCAACATCTTTGTACTGAATAACAATTTCAGCAAAACGTTGTTTCATGCGTTTACCAGTACGCAGATAAAACGGAACATTCGCCCAACGGGAATTATCGATATGCGCACGAATGGCTACAAAGGTTTCGATTGAACTGGAGTTACCCAATTCTTCCTGGTAACTCGGCACGGCCTTGCCATTGATCTCGCCCGCCGCGTATTGACCGCGCACAGTATTGAAGCGCACTGAATTGCCTGTTAACGGGCGTAAGCTCTCCAATACTTTTAGTTTTTCTGCGCGGATACGCTCGGCAGTCATCTTGTTCGGTGACTCCATCGCCACCAGGCACAACAATTGAAGGATGTGATTCTGCACCATATCGCGCAGTGCACCGGCATCGTTGTAGAAACTGGCGCGACCTTCAAGGCCAACCGTTTCAGAGATGGTGATCTGCACGTTATCGATGGTTTTGGCATCCCATAGATGCTCAAACATGCCATTGGCAAAACGCAATGCCAGGAGGTTCTGCACCGTTTCTTTGCCCAGGTAGTGGTCAATGCGGAAGATGCAGTTTTCATCAAAATATTCAGCAATCTGGCTGTTGATTTCTTCAGCACTAACCGCGTCATAGCCGAGCGGCTTTTCCACCACGACGCGAGCAGTTTTGGTGATCAAATTCATCTCTGACAGATGTTTACAGCACACACTGAAAACAGAAGGTGGGGTAGACAGATAGAACACTCGCTGTTTGTTGCCGCTGTTCAGTAATGCGGCAAGCTCTTCCCAATGCTCATCTTTTTTTGCAATATCCACGAAGATCGGGTGAATACATTGGGCAAATTTGTCCCAGTCAGCGGCAAAAAATTCGCCTTCACGCAAATGTTCCTGCGCGGCGTTGCGTACCTTATCTTTATATTCCGCGACAACCTGGGTGTTGCGGCAGGTAGGGATAATGCGGGTACCTTCGGGTAATTCACCATTGCGATGGGCGCGGTATAAACCAGGAACCAGTTTACGCAGAGCCAAATCGCCGGCGCCGCCAAAGATGACAAAATCAAATGCTTCGAGCATGGGGGTTAATCCTGTGTTCGACTTCTAGATCGGTTGATGTGCGGTGTTATCGCAGTCATCGCTGCATGCCGTATGACTGCGATAACCAACGGCTACGGCTACCAGTTAAAGACCGTAGCACCCTCTTCGGCCAATCCTACTGTGGCGCGGAAGGGAGCGAACAGCTCGCGTCCCATGCCGTAGTGACTGCCGGATAAATCCACTTGTGCATGCTGCCGGGTTTGCAACTCTGCTTCGCTCACCAACAATTCCAGTTTGCCGGTTTCTGCATCCAGTTCGATCATGTCGCCGTCCTGAATCAGGCCGATAGGGCCATTATCCAATGCTTCAGGCGTCAAGTGGATAGCGGCGGGAATCTTACCAGACGCGCCAGACATCCTGCCATCAGTAACCAGCGCAACGCGGAAGCCGCGGTCCTGTAATACGCCCAGTGCAGGGGTCAATTTATGCAGCTCGGGCATTCCGCACGCTTTGGGGCCCTGGAAACGCACTACAGCAACGAAGTCTTTATCCAGTTCGCCCCGCTTGAAGGCGGCCTGCATGTCTTCCTGGGTGTGAAAAACCACGGCGGGGGCTTTTACTTTGCGGTATTCCGGCTTTACGGCCGAAATCTTGATAACACAACGCCCCAGGTTACCCTTCAATAGCTTCATACCACCTTCCGGGCTGAAAGGCTTGGAGGCAGGACGTAATACAGCGTCATCAAGACTCTCTTTCGGTGCGTCGCGCCAGACAATCTCGTTATTCTCCAGGAAGGGTTCCTTGCAGTAAGGCGCCAAACCACCCTCACCCATCACAGTCTTCACATCATCGTGCAGCAAACCAGCGGCTCGCAATTCGCGCATCAAGTAACCCATTCCGCCCACCGCCTGGAACCGGTTGATATCAGCCAGACCGTTAGGGTAGATGCGGCACATCAGGGGAGTAATATCAGAGATATCGGAGAGGTCTTGCCAATTGACAATAACACCCGCCGCACGGGCGATGGCCATAATATGGATTGCGTGATTGGTTGAGCCGCCTGTCGCCATCAAACCAACCATACCGTTGACAATTGCTTTTTCATCAACGATATCGGCCAGCGGTGTGTAATTGCCTTTGGCTGAAGTAATACTGCCAAGTTGTTGAACCGCCGCTTTGGTCAAAGCGTCGCGTAACGGCGTATCGGGATTAACAAACGAACTGCCCGGCAGGTGCAGCCCCATAATCTCCATCAACATCTGGTTGCTGTTGGCGGTGCCGTAGAATGTGCAGGTGCCTGCACCGTGGTAAGAGGCGCTCTCTGCTTCAAGTAACTCTTTACGGCCAACCTTACCCTCAGCAAACAGCTGGCGCACACGCACTTTTTCCGCGTTGGGCAGGCCCGGGGTCATTGGCCCGCCGGGAATAAATATGGTCGGCAACTGGCCGAACGACAAGGCGCCGATCAACAGGCCCGGTACGATCTTGTCGCAAATTCCCAGGCACATCACACCATCAAACATATCGTGCGACAGGGCTACAGCGGTGGCCATGGCGATCACATCACGACTGAACAGGGACATATCCATGCCATCGCGCCCCTGGGTAACGCCATCACACATCGCCGGTACACCACCGGCAAATTGTGCCGTCATGCCTATGCCATGGGCGGCTTTCTTGATGGGTTCCAGGTAGGTGCCGTAGGGAACGTGCGCGGACAACATTTCGTTATAGGCTGAAACGACGCCCAGATTGGGAGCATCACCTTCGGCCAGCGCGTGCTTATCTTCTTGACCGCAGGCGGCAAAACCATGAGCCAGATTACCGCAGGATAAACGCTTACGAGCGGGGCCATTGCTACGCATCCTGGCCACGCGCTCCAAATAAGCCGCGCGGGTCGCGCGACTTCTCTCAATGATTCGGTCGGTAATGTCGACGAGTCTCGGGTCGGTCATGTTGGTACCATTTCTCGATAAGGCTGCCACGGGATGCAGTAACAGTTGATAAAGCCACTGCAAAAGTCACAGGTACTGTCAATTGTTGGCTTCAGAATCATCAGCCTCGACACCGGTAGCTGGGCACCGGTTAAATCACTCGACACTCATAGAGTGAATTGGTATCACTACCAACCTTCCACCCCGTGAGCACCGGTTACATGCAGTACCTTTTCTCTTGGCGATCAACATTGGTGATCTTTAATGGCTGCCAAAACAGCCGCTGTGACTTCCCGCAATACATTGTCGCAGGATAGCCGCAGCTCTTCTCTCACTCCCAACAGCCGAGATTACTGCTGTTTGTGTTTTGCTTGCTTGTAGTAGTCTATCAGATTGCGGGTAGAGGCATCGTGATGGGCGCTGACCGCTTTATCCGCCGCCAATTCCGGCTGGATACCTGCAGCAAGAACCTTGCCCAACTCCACACCCCACTGATCAAATGAGTAGATTTCCCAAATAATGCCCTGGACAAAGATTTTGTGTTCGTAAAGCGCAATCAACGCGCCCAATGTCCGGGCGTCCACTTTATTCAGCAGCAACGTATTCGTGGGACGATTGCCCCGGTGTACTTTTTGCGGCACCAGTTCCGCTATACGCGCTTCAGATAAACCTTTGGCACGCAATTCGCTGCGCACTTGTTCAGCATCGATACCCTGCATCATGGCTTGGGACTGGGCAAAGAAGTTTGCCATCAAGGCATCATGGTGCCCCGGCACATCAATGTTGCTGGCGATAGAGCCGATAAAATCCGCCGGAATGATATCTGTGCCCTGGTGAAGCATCTGGTAGAAAGCGTGCTGGCCATTGATGCCTACTTCACCCCACACCAGCGGAACACTGCCATAGGGAATTTGCTCACCGGCCCAATTAACGGATTTGCCATTACTCTCCATCTCCGCCTGCTGCATGTAAGCCGGGAAACGGTGCAAACATTGGTCATAAGGCAAGAGCGCCTGGGCGCTGTAATTGAGGAAATTGCGATTCCAGATGCCGATCAGAGCCAGCATAACCGGCGCGTTTTCCGCCAGGGGCGCTTGCCTGAAATGCTGGTCCATTTCGTATGCCCCTTGCAGCAGCTCGCTAAACCGCTCATAGCCCAGGGACAATACAATGGGCAGGCCGATGGCAGACCACAAAGAAAAACGGCCGCCAACCCAATCCCACATATCAAAAATATTTTCTTCCGCAATACCGAATTCAGTTACCAGTTTGCGGTTGGTAGACACAGCAACAAAGTGACGCGCGATGGCGCTACGCTCTTTCGCTGCCTTGAGAAACCATTGCTCGGCGGTGCGCGCATTGGTCATGGTTTCAAGGGTGGTAAAGGTTTTGGAGGAAATAACAAACAGCGTGGTTTCGGGATTCAGTTGAGCAAGGACTTCAGCGACCTGCACACCATCCACATTGGAGACATAGTGCATGGCAAGGCGGCCGTCACTATAAGCGTTGAGCGCTTCCGTCACCATCAGCGGGCCAAGGTTGGAACCGCCAATACCAATACTGACAACATCAGTAATAGGTTTGCCTGTATATCCCAGCCAGTTACCGGAGCGCACTTCTTCTGAGAGTTTGCGCATACGCTCCAGCTCGGCGTTGATCGCCGGACGAGCATCCTGACCGTCAATCATAATGGGTTGAGTAGATTGATCCCGCAGCGCTACATGCATTACTGCCCGGTCTTCTGTGCGATTAATGTGCTCACCGGCAAACATTTTGTCTCGCCAGGACTCGACTTCAGTCTCCTGGGCCAAAGCCAACAGCGCAGCTTTGGTTTCATCGGTGATCAGGTTCTTGGAGTAGTCGAACAGCAGGTGCGGAAGTTCGATGGAGAATTTACTAAAGCGGGAATCGTCTTCGTTAAACAATTCTTTAATATGGCGCTTTTTCATCTGTTGCGCATGGGCAACAAGCGCTTGCCAGGACGGTAAATCAGTGCGGCTAGCCATGGAGCACTCCGTAAGTACAAGTCTGCATTGGGTTGATTCCTGTTGTGGTCTGGCTACCGATGGGTGGATCTATGTCCCCTTGCGGTATTGACAAACACATAGCGCGACGCAACCCTGCCCACCTCCCTGACCGGGCTTACCTGCTGGATATTCGGGTAAAGCTCGGTAAAGAAAGGCCCCTCAAAGGCAGGGCTGACATAAAATTCGACGGTGCAAAAAGCCCGCTATCATAGGCAGATGGTCCCTAAGTGTCAATTCGCTCTCAAGTCGACCAGACTGGTTAGCTGTGGTTCCCGATAATAATTTCTACGGCATTCATATTCACATGCCGGGCTCCTTTCTTTCATCAAACCTGCTGATTATGCTGTGCTTACTACTATTTGATGGAGCACTTATTACGTGAATAAAAATTCACCGTCGCAACTCGGTGTCATTGAAGGTTTTTTTGGGCGCAGCTGGTCATGGCAGTCCCGCGAGAGTTATGCCGATTTTTTAGCCAGCACGGGTTTTCATTACTATATTTATGCACCAAAAGATGACGCTTTTTTGCGCAAGCACTGGCAGGAGAACTGGCCAGATATCAAGTTCGCGCAACTGCAAGCATTGCGCGATATTTACCGGCAACACCACATTGCTTTTGGTTTGGGATTAAGCCCTTATGAACTCTACCTTGAGCCCTATCCGGAACGAAACTTCAAGCTGATAAAAAAAATTCGCCAGCTAAACCAGCTGCAACCCGATCTGTTGTGTCTGTTATTTGATGATATGCGCGGCGACCTGCCCCACCTGGCCAAAGTCCAGTGCGAGCTGGTGCAATGTGCCGCGGAGCATAGCAGTGCAAAACATATTATTTTTTGCCCGACCTATTACAGCTTTGATCCTGTCCTGGAAAAAGTCTTTGGCACACGCCCCGAAGACTACTGGATGACATTGGGACGGCAGATTGATCCAGGAATTGATATTTTTTGGACTGGCCCCAAGGTATGCTCCACGCATTATCCGGCAGAGCATTTACAGGAAGTTACAGAACTGCTGCAACGCCAACCATTTTTATGGGACAACTACCCTGTTAATGACGGCGCGGTAAAGTCCAATATTTTACAGCTGCGCGCATTTGATCAATCACACAGTGAGCTGCAAGGAAAGATAGCAGGCCACGCCGTAAACCCGATGAATCAATCATGGCTGTCGCGCATTCCGCTAATGACATTGCCTCAGGCTTATCATGAAGGGCCCGCTTACGACCCGCATCAGGCGTTTGTGAATGCTTGCCATCTACTTTGTGGCCCCGCCCTGGCGGGTCAGATCATTGAAGATATCGCATTACTACAGGACACGGGTTTAAATAAATTATCCGTTGCGGAGCAACAAGCGCTGATTAAAAGATATCAGCATTTTCCAAACGACCCTTACGCGGCTGAAATAATTGATTGGTTGAATGGCGGCTACCAATTCGACCCAGCCTGTTTAACAGAATAAAAAACCTGACACTTTGATAACAATAAGCAATACATGCGGGCTATCGCGAATCTATCAGGAATATTTGAATCACACTTGCATAGCAAGCACACACATCCGTTAGTCTTCGGCCTGCGAAAAGTTTTTACTTGAATAAGGAAACTGTGTCATGAAGAAAGATAACTGTTTTTACCGCATCGGCCTATTGATCGGCGTGTTAAGTTTTTTGTGCCTGAATGCGTGCAGCAATCTGAACACGGAAAAAAATACACCAAATGCCGATAGTGTCACTGAAACCGCCAATCGTGTTGCCGATTGGCAGCTAGCTCATATGGGCACCTTTGATTATGTGCGGACATTTCAGGATCATACCGAGTATTCCCATGGCTGGATTCAGGGCGCGCTCTTTGTCGGCCTGGACCGTTGGGCCAATACCACACACAACGAACGCTACCAACGAGCCGTCGTCGCCAAAGGCGAAATGAATCAATGGATGCCGGGCGAAAAAACCTGGCATGCCGATGATCAAGTGATTGCGTTCTCCTATGCTTCTGTCGCCGAGCGAACCAATGACTTGTCTTTATTGCAACCTACCCAAAACGCCTTCCAGAAAATCCTGGCCAATCGCGCAACCAACAGCCTGGCGTACGCTTCCGATCCAACTCATCAGGGCGAAGCCACCTGCCAGAGACGTTGGTGTTGGTGCGATGCACTATTTATGGCGCCGCCGGTGTGGGCCGCAATAGGAAAGCTCACCGGCGATCCCGCCTACCTGGATTATGTCGATGAAGAATACCAGGCAACCGTGGATTATCTATTTGACCAGGAAGAAAACCTTTTCTACCGCGACGGCCGCTTCCTCACGCAACGCAATAAAAACGGCAAAAAGATTTTCTGGAGTCGCGGCAATGGCTGGGTATTTGCCGGTTTGCCTTTATTATTGGAACAGATACCCCAGGATGATCCGCGCCGGAGAAAATATGAAATACTTTTTCAACGCATGGCAGCAAAACTGATCACATTGCAGCAGCCTTCCGGTTTTTGGCCATCATCATTATTGGATAGCACAGAATTTAATGTACCGGAAACCAGCGGTACAGGTTTTATGACCTTTGGGTTGGCATGGGGCATCAACAATGGTTTATTGTCTCGCGAACAATATTTACCTGCCGTTAATGAGGGTTGGCGGGGTTTGGCGAGCGCAGTTGACGATTCAGGCAAGCTCGGCTGGGTGCAGCAGGTCGGCGCCTCGCCCGAAAAAATCCTTCCTGGTGATACCCAGCTTTACGGTGTGGGCGCTTTATTATTGGCTGCATCAGAAATCATAAAACTGTAACGCAGTTTGCCTTAAACCACACTGAGGCTGCCCCTGTGGCAACCTCAGTGTATTAACCTATAACACCCGTCCAAGCCAACGGTTGATATCGTCAATCTGCGGGGCGCATAACGTATGAGCCATGGGATATCTTTGATAGTCAGCATGATATCCGCGCTCACTCAACAATTGAACCGCGCGCTGCCCCAAGGCTTCCGGCACAACATTATCCTGCGTACCATGTTGAATCAGAATGGGGATTTGTTGATTGGCAGGATGTGCTTGAATAGTTTGATAGGTCGCAAAATAACTCGACAATACAAGCAACCCACCTAAAGGTTCAGCGTGCGACAGGGCCGCCTGATAAACCACCGCACCACCCTGGGAAAACCCGGCCAATATGATGCGCTGATTTGCCACACCACGCTCTTGCTCCCGCAGAATTAATTTGGCAACCTCCGCAGCAGATTTTTCCAGCTGCACAACATCCACCTTGCGATCAATCGACATCTCCAGAATGTCGTACCAGGCCGGCATAATGTACCCGCCATTAATCGTGACCGGCATGCTCGGTGCATGAGGAAAAATAAAACGTGTGGACACTTTTTTCGGAAAGTTGAGTTGTGGAACCAAAGAGGCAAAGTCATGGCCATCTGCACCCAAACCATGCAACCAGATAACCGCGCTATCGGCTTGCTGTTGCGACTCAATTTCCACACAAGGTAAATAAGACATGCATAAAACTCCGATTAATTACCAATCCAGACGATGATGCTGCGCAATCTCTTCACGCCATTCCGGGAACACGCCGGCGCGCACAGCGAATGCGTTCCACTCGCGAACAACATCAACAACCTGGGCAATGATTTTTTTGGCCCGCACTGTTTTTATGTTGCCATGAGCTGCAACGGCCAATAAATCATCCAACGAAAAATCATCACGCTTTTCGTTGACTGTCATTTGGTGGCGCGACGTCCACTCACCGCGTGGATTGTAGCTGTAAATCACATCAAAGGCGGGGGCCAATTGCCAATTCCCTTGCCGGTCCATGAGGAAAGCAATATTTTTTGTGTGGTCATCCTGATTGCGCGCGACTACATTAAATACCATGCGTCGATATTGTTGCTCCAGAGCCGCCTGCTCATTATTCATATTCAATCGCTTGATAATCTGCATGGCCTGTTCATAACTGTAACCGCCGGCGATATTAAAGTCGTAATGCGCAATTGCACATAAGGATTGCATGTGTAACTTGTCGCCATCGGCACGCCGGTCAAACCGCCGCGTCATAAAATGCGCGCGGCCACCCTCTTCCAGCAAGCGGCTTTCCGACATCTCGATCTCTGCCGCTGTTGCCATCAGATAATAGGCATATTCAATGCGCCCGAATCCTTGGGGGTCGTTTAACTCTTTATCTGCATTTTCAACAATGCCATCGAACTTTAACAACCAATGCTCAAAATCCTTGCCTGCGGGAATTTGACCGGAACGCACTTCTCCCGTCTCGGGATTCCAGGCGATGACCGCCTTGGCCCGGGCGCCGCCAGCGGAGGTTCCCACCGCAAGAATATGCCCCAGCGCCGAGCGCTGATCACTCAAGTCATCAGAGAGCCGCTCATGCAGATGGCTTTTAGCCGACAAGACCCGATTGGCAAGGGCGGCCAACTCAGCAATTTCCAATGGCTGACTGGCCTGCACTCGCTTGATTGCCGGCCGAAATTCCAGCGCTCCCATGCCGCGCTCGCCCATGTAGCATAAACGCTCCACCGGACTGAAACTCGACCTGTCACGGCCCTGTTGCTCCAGCCACCGATCAATCAGCAGGTTACCGAACTTATCCGGCAGGGCATCTGCCAGCATACCTGGCAAGCCTTTATAAGACTGGCGATCGAGTTCCGGGAAACTGTAGATAGTCCGCGCTCGCGGCATCATCAAAGGTGCCAATTCAACCGGTGCCCGTAAAAATGCGGGATCATATTCAAAAAAACCCAAAGACCGCTCATCATCCCAAGCCACGGCACCAACGCGCGTACCCCAGATAAACACATCCGCCACATCAACCTTCGCAGGTTTTTTTTCCAGGGTCGCACTCACGTTTCATCTCCCCATTTCCAGCCGGCTACCGGCTCATTAACATCGGTGCGGGCCGATGAGGCTCGCTGGCGTCGCTGCCCCCCGACCGCCTTTAGCTGCAGCGGACTCAGTGCAGGCAAAGGCAGGAAGTTATCCAGTTGATCGAGCCGCCCCAAGGCACGCAATATGGCGATCAGCGTCATCAGGGTTATGTTGCCTTTGGCAGATTCTGCACGCTTTACCGTAATCAGGCTGATGCCGGCCTGCTCTGCCAATTCCGCCTGGGTAATATTGATCTCAAGCCGAGCCGCCCTCAGGCGACCACACAACTCATCATGGATCTGCTGATCACTCAACTGATGGAAGGCTAGCGTCATCTTCACCCCCAATAGGCTTGCAATGTATCTTAAAGGATCTTTAAATGGCTAAAATAACATTTAAGCATCATTTATGAAACCAAAAATCAATGAGATTTTTTATTAAGATATCTTTTAAGATACAAAAAAATGGTTTTAATCTATTAAATATCTTATATGATATCTTGACACCAAGCGGAACGAACATCGCAGATCTCTAATAAAATCACCCCATAACGAATGAAATACCACTAAACTGACAATAACATCTCCCGAAACCGGCAGTAGAAGAGACGCGCATGACAAATAGTTATAGCAACAACCCCTATATCTCCACTCATCACGAAAGCGGTAACTACGAAACCATCGATGCCATCATCTCCCCGATGGGTCCCCTGAATATTCTTTCGAAGATAGAAGTATCCAAGCTCCTGGACGCCAGCCAAAGTGGTTTATACAACCTGTTTCGCAGCTGTTCACTGGCCGTACTCAATTGCGGAAATTACCTGGATGATGGAAAAGAGTTACTTGAGCGCTACAGCGATTTCTCCATCAGCATTATTCAGGAGGAGCGCGGGATAAAGCTGGATGTACGCGGCGCCCCGGCCAGCGCTTTTGTTGATGGCAAAATGATCAAGGGCATCAGTGAGCATCTGTTTACCGTGCTGCGCGATGTTATCTATGCCAGCGACGAATTGCGTGGAAATGCCAAGTTCAACCTGAGCACCAGCGAGGGCATCACAGACGCAGTCTTTCATATGCTGCGCAATGCAGGTTTGCTCCAACCCGGCCGCGATCCCAATCTTGTGGTTTGCTGGGGAGGACACTCCATCAGCCGGGGAGAATATGATTACACCAAAGAGGTGGGCTACGCATTGGGCCTGAGAGGTATGGACATTTGCACCGGCTGCGGCCCGGGCGCCATGAAAGGCCCAATGAAGGGCGCCACCATCGGCCATGCCAAGCAGCGTATCAGTGGCGGCCGCTATGTGGGTATCACCGAGCCTGGCATCATTGCCGCTGAGGCGCCCAATCCTATCGTCAATCAACTGACGATCATGCCGGACATCGAGAAACGCCTGGAAGCCTTTGTGCGCACCGGTCACGGTATCGTGATCTTTCCCGGTGGCGCCGGTACAGCGGAAGAGATTCTTTATATTCTGGGCATTTTGCTGCATCCGGATAACCGCGATATCCCCTTCCCCCTGATTTTTACCGGGCCGGCCAGCGCCGCAGATTACTTTGACCGTATCCACCAATTCATCGGCGATACGATTGGCGCTGATGCGCAGAACCGTTACAAGATCATCATCAATGATCCGGAAACGGTAGCGAGAGAGATGCTGAAAGGCATCAAAACCGTGCGCGAATTCCGCAAAAAAACAGACGATGCCTACTACTTCAACTGGCAGTTAAAAATCAGTCCTGACTTCCAGCAACCCTTCGCCCCAACGCATACCAATATGCGCAATCTGGAGCTGCATAAAAACCAGGAAAGCCATCTGTTAGCAGCCAACCTGCGGCGCGCTTTCTCTGGCATCGTAGCCGGCAATGTAAAAGATGAAGGCATACGGGCAATTGAAGAGCACGGGCATTTTGAATTACACGGCGACGCCAGCATCATGCAGCCCGTAGATGCCCTGCTGACCTCCTTTGCCGAACAAAGCCGAATGAAGCTGCCGGGACGACACTACAAACCCTGTTATCGCATCATTAAATAATGCCGGACGCCGGGCCGCCCAGCAGCAGGCCCGGTTTGTTATCACACTATGACCCACGTGCACTGGTTGGACCCACACAGCCTCGAGTTTCCACCGGTCGCTTTGGCCCTGGACGACCCCAATGGCCTACTGGCTGTTGGCGGCGATCTGTCGCCTCAACGGATCCTGGCCGCTTACCGCAAAGGCATCTTCCCGTGGTTCAATCCCGGCGATCCGATCTTATGGTGGAGCCCACACCCACGCACGGTGCTCTACCCAAGCCAATTACACATTTCGCGCAGCCTGCGTAAAACCCTGCGCAAGGGTTTATACCAGGTTACCTTCGACCGTGCCTTTGAGATGGTTATGCGACATTGCGCCGCGCCGCGCACTTATGCCGATGGCACCTGGATCAGCGAGCCTATGATCGCCGCTTATACCCACATCCACCGCATGGGCCTTGCCCATTCTGTTGAGGTTTGGCACCAGCAACCCGATCAATCACCCACATTGGTCGGCGGCTTGTATGGCATCGCATTGGGGCGGGTTTTCTTCGGGGAATCCATGTTCAGCCGCGCGGATAATGCATCAAAAGTCGGCTTTGCTCACCTGGCCCACCACCTGCAAGCCTGGGGGTTCGAGCTAATCGACTGCCAGGTGGCCAATGATCACCTTTTTAGTCTCGGCGCCCGGGAAATTGCCCGGGAAACTTTTCAGAGAATCCTGTCAGATTTCACCGATATGCCTGCAGCGGGACCAACGGATAATGATTGGAAGACAATAAGTCCAGTATGGCATTCGGATTCTGACTGACACCGCGAGCTTCCGAACTTTTAGCCGAAGCGTCACTCAATGGACATGTAGGCTGAACCAGCCAACAGTATCGCCAGATTCAATCCGATAATACGGCGAGATAGACCGCCTGTGATCAAACCGCTGGCTACCGATGCCTACCCCGGATAAGCTATAAATACATCATATCGACAATGATTGCTCCACCCGCTCAGGAATCAGGAGACAGAAGTGACCGATCTCTCGACCCTAAAACTGTTTACAACCCAGCCCCATCCCTGCAGCTACCTGGATGGCCAGGAAGCCACAACCCTGTTCGTTGATCCAGATGCGGCGATGGATGTCGGCTTATACAGCCAGTTGTCCCAATTGGGGTTCCGGCGCAGCGGCAGCCATTTGTATCGACCCCAATGCGCACTATGCCAGGCCTGTATTTCCTGTCGTATTCCCGTCAACCTCTTTCGACCCAACCGCAGCCAGCGCCGTTGCTGGCAGCGCAACCAGGACTTGACGATTGCCGTGGTGTCCAACATCAATACCGATGAACACTATGAACTCTACGCGGACTACATCATCCGACGCCACAATGATGGCGATATGTTCCCGCCTTCCCAAGCCCAATACGAGGCTTTTCTGACCAGCGAATGGGGTGTGACGCAGTATCTTGAATTTCGGTTGGGTGAAAAACTGATCGGCGTATCCGTTTGTGATCGTTTAGATGATGGCCTTTCGGCGGTCTACACCTTTTATGATCCCGACGAAACCAAGCGGAGCCTGGGCGTTTTTGCCATCCTGGCGCAAATCGACAAGGCGCGCTCGCTTGGCTTGCCCAACCTCTACCTGGGGTATTGGATTAAACAGTGCGAAAAAATGCGCTATAAAATCCAGTATCGCCCCCTGGAGCTTCTGATAAACCGCCGATGGATGCGGTTAAATTAGTGCAAAACTTACCAAACCCTTCTTTTGTCCCGCTTTTCACTTGGCGCAACCGGGTATTTCAGGCACAATTCGCACCTATTTTTACCCCCATCCGTTAGGACACCGAGGACACTGCCGCATGGCAAAAGAAGACAATATTGAATTTGAAGGCGAAGTAATCGACACCCTGCCCAACACAACCTTCCGGGTAAAACTGGAAAATGGTCACGTAGTTACCGCCCACATCTCTGGCAAAATGCGCAAAAACTACATTCGCATCCTGACCGGCGATAAAGTCAAAGTCGAAATGACACCCTACGACCTTAGCAAAGGCCGAATCACCTACCGCGCGCGCTAAGCCACCCCCTCAAATTCCGATTCCCTAAACAACAAAAGCCGCTAAGCGGCTTTTGTTGTTACTGGCATACCGTGACGGAACCGATCAATATCAGGCGGGCTGTAAATCCTGCTTCGCCTTGATATCCAGAACCAGCTGATCCTTATAGGGGTCAAGGTCCACCGCTACTACACCGCCTCCATTGGCAAGAGAACCGAAGAGTATCTCTTCCGCGAGGGGTTTCTTGAGTTTTTCCTGAATCAGGCGGGCCATGGGGCGAGCCCCCATTTTTTCATCATAACCATGAACGGCCAGCCACTCGCGCGCATCCTCGGAAATCTCGAGGGTGACATGCTTGTCATCCAGTTGGGTTTGCAACTCCATCAGGAATTTATCCACGACAGTTTTGATGACCTCAATAGTCAATGGCGCAAACTGTACAATGGCATCAAGGCGGTTACGGAATTCCGGCGTAAACATTTTTTTGATCGCTTCCATACCATCAGTGGTGTGATCCTGATGCGTGAAACCGATGGATGGCCGACTCATAATTTCCGCTCCGGCATTGGTTGTCATGATCAAGATGACATTGCGGAAATCTGCCTTGCGACCATTGTTGTCCGTCAGCGTCCCATGATCCATCACTTGCAAAAGCAGGTTAAAGACTTCCGGATGCGCCTTCTCGATTTCATCCAATAACACAACGCAGTGCGGTTGCTTGGTCACAGCGTCCGTCAATAATCCACCTTGATCAAAACCAACGTAGCCTGGAGGAGCACCAATTAAACGCGACACCGTATGGCGCTCCATGTACTCGGACATGTCAAACCGTAACAGTTCGAGTCCCATGCATTTAGCCAGCTGACGACAAACCTCGGTCTTACCTACACCGGTAGGACCAGCAAACAGGAAGGAACCGATCGGTTTTTCAACCGAATTCAACCCTGCACGCGACAGCTTGATCGCCGTGGCCAATGTATCGATCGCCTCGTTTTGCCCGAAGACAGTCATCTTCAGGTTTTCATCCAGCTTACGGAGCAACTCCTTATCAGAAGAAGAAACGCTCTTGGGGGGAATCCGCGCAATCTTGGCTACCACATTTTCCACATCGGCAACGCCAATGGTTTTCTTGCGTTTGCTCGGTGGCAGCAATTGTTGATAAGCACCCGCCTCGTCAATAACGTCAATCGCTTTATCGGGTAAGAACCGATCATTGATGTAACGTTCAGCCAACTCTGCCGCTGCGCGCAACGCCGGATCGGTATAGCGCAGATTGTGGTGTTTCTCGAAACGACTCTTGAGTCCTTTGAGGATCTGGTACGTCTCATCCACTGAAGGCTCGTTGACATCAACTTTTTGGAAACGCCGTGATAACGCGCGATCTTTATCAAAGATACCGCGATATTCTTGATAGGTAGTCGAGCCCATGCACCGGATTTCGCCGGACGACAGCAGTGGCTTCAATAAGTTAGAGGCATCCATCACCCCACCGGACGCGGCACCGGCACCAATAATGGTATGGATCTCGTCGATAAACAGGATCGAATTCTTTTGCTTTTTAAGTTCTGTTAACAACCCTTTAAAACGTTTTTCAAAGTCGCCGCGGTATTTGGTTCCGGCCAATAAGGCACCCATATCGAGCGAGTAAACAACACTGTTTACCAGCGGCTCAGGCACATCGCCATCCACAATACGTTTAGCCAAACCTTCGGCAATGGCAGTCTTACCGACACCGGATTCGCCCACCAATAAAGGGTTGTTTTTTCTGCGCCGGGAAAGAATCTGGCAGACACGCTCAACCTCGAACTCCCGCCCAACCAAGGGATCAACTCGCCCCTGCATAGCCAACTCGTTAAGGTTAGCTGCGAAACTTTCCAACGGGCTTTGCGAAGCGGAATCACCCCCAATCGCATCTTCATCCTGTTGCTCATGAGAGTGACCAGCGTCATTACCGTGCTCAGAATGACCAGCCACTTTATGAATACCGTGAGTGATGTAATTCACTACATCAATACGTGCAATATTTTGCTGCTTGAGGTAGTAAACCGCCTGGCTTTCCTGCTCACTGAAAATTGCCACCAGTACGTTTGCGCCCGTAACTTCCTGCTTACCAGATGACTGCACATGGAATACCGCGCGCTGCAGAACGCGCTGAAAACCAAGCGTAGGTTGGGTTTCGCGTTCAGTATCATTTTCGGGAATAAGCGGCGTCGTTGAGTCAACAAACTCAATCAGCTCTTTGCGCAAACTTGTGAGATCAGCACCGCAGGCACGCAGTACACTTGCCGCAGAATCGTTATCAATCAACGCTAGCAATAAATGTTCAACGGTCATGAACTCATGGCGCTTGGAGCGAGCGCCTTTAAAGGCGAGATTCAAGGTTACTTCTAAATCTTTGCTTAACATCGCATTCAACCTCTGGAAGCTAGCAACTTGGACGCAGCACACAGAAACTTGCTGCAACAGGATTACCGCTCTTCATCTTCTACTGCTTCTACTTCACACAGTAGTGGATGTTGGTGCTCCCTGGCGTACTGATTAACCTGAGCGGCTTTTGTTTCCGCTATATCACGAGTATAGACGCCACAAACAGCTTTGCCGTGAATATGTACTGTTAACATCACTCGGGTTGCTTTCTCGCGTGACATGGCGAAAAACCGCTCAAGTATTTCCACCACAAAGTCCATCGGCGTGTAGTCATCATTCAACATCAACACCTTATACATGGGTGGACGCTTGAGTTTTGGCTTCGCCTCTAGGACCGCAAGATTCCCATCGAATTCATTGCTGTCGGAATCTTCGTCTTTACTTAAGGTTAGTTGAAGGTCGTCTGGATTTCTCATAGTGAATCAACAGAAATTGAAAGTGTTCTAGCGGCTAAGAGCCATTCTAACCCAATGGTATACCGCTCACACTGACAGGGCTATATACGGGCCAAGACTTGACTTTGGTTCAATTGTTGGATAAAACACATGGTCGCCGCTCAAATAATCATCATTTTGTTCGGCATTATTCCAAAATGTTTAACCAACACCCAAAAATACGCCAAGGGCTTTATAAAACTTGTCCGATATCGCCTCCCAGCTGTAACGATATTGAACTGTTTTTCCTTGGAAAATAATAACGATAAGGTGCAGGGGTTATTAAAACTCTTGTGCCAGGGCAGAAGGATTTAATCATGCCTACAGGTACAGTCAAGTGGTTCAATAACGCAAAAGGTTATGGCTTTATCCTCTCTGATGAGGGAGGCGAAGACCTCTTTGCACATTACTCAGCCATCCAGATGGACGGCTATAAAACATTGAAAGCCGGTCAGGTAGTTTCCTTTGAAATCACCAAAGGCGATAAAGGTTTACACGCTGTCAACATTACAGCCGTAGCCACCGAGCCCAAAACGGCTAAAGCAGCCCTCGCCTGACTGGTTCAAGGTTTATTGCCTTATGGCTCGACACTTTCTGCTGCTCGAATTTATTTATAACAATAGGCTATAAAGATGTGGAGTCTTCTCAATCATTACTTCGGTAGTTTGGGAGCATAAAGCGAATTTCAATGCTGAGGCATCGCCAGATAGAAAAAATAGTTTCTTATCTACCCGCCCAAAAAGAAAACCCGGCTTGTGCCGGGTTTCTTTTTGGTTGTGGAATATGACTATTTCAATTAGCCAAGGGAAGCTAGCGCCTCGTTAAACGTTTTACTGGGGCGCATGGCTTTGGCCGTCAGCTCGCTGTCGGGGCGGTAATAGCCACCGATGTTAACGGGCTTACCTGCAGCGGCAATCAATTCACCGACAATTTTCTGTTCGTTATCGGCCAAGGTTTTAGCCAATCCGGCAAAATGAGCCTTCAGGTCGCTGTCTTCATTCTGTTCAGCCAGGGCTTGAGCCCAGTAGAGTGCCAGATAAAAATGACTGCCGCGATTATCCAGCTCCCCGGGAGCACGGCCTGGAGATTTGTTGTTATCCAGGAACTTGCCGTTCGCCTGGTCCAGGGTTTTGGCAAAGACTTTGGCTTTCGCGTTATGGGTAGTATTACCGAAATGATCGAGCGACTCTGCCAGAGCCAGGAATTCACCCAGCGAATCCCAGCGCAAATGGCCCTCTTCCACAAACTGTTGCACGTGCTTCGGCGCCGAGCCGCCGGCGCCGGTTTCAAACAAACCACCACCATTCATCAAGGGTACGATGGACAACATCTTGGCGCTGGTTCCCAGTTCCATGATCGGGAAAAGGTCGGTGAGGTAGTCGCGCAATACGTTACCGGTCACGGAGATGGTGTCCTTGCCCTGGCGAATCCGGTCCAGGGAAAACTGGGTGGCCTCTACCGGTGACATGATGTGAATCTCCAACCCGGAGGTATCGTGATCCTTGAGGTAGGTCTTCACCTTCTCAATCAGTAACGCGTCGTGAGCCCGCGCTGAGTCAAGCCAGAAAACAGCGGGGGTGTTCGATGCGCGCGCACGATTAACCGCCAATTTAACCCAATCCTGAATCGGCGCATCTTTCACCTGGCACATACGCCAGATATCACCTGCTTCGACGATCTGCTCCAGCAGCACCTGACCTGCCGCATCCACTACACGTACGGTTCCGTTGGCCGGGATCTCAAAAGTTTTATCGTGCGAACCGTATTCTTCCGCTTTTTGGGCCATCAAACCTACGTTAGGAACGCTACCCATGGTAGCGGGATTAAACGCACCGTGTTTTTTACAATCTTCGATAACCGTTTGGTAAACGCCGGCATAGCAACGATCCGGAATGACCGCCTTGGTGTCCTGCAGTTTGCCTTCAGAATTCCACATTCTGCCGGAATCGCGAATCATGGCAGGCATGGAGGCATCAACAATGACATCGCTGGGTACATGGAGATTGGTAATCCCTTTGTCGGAATTGACCATCGCGAGGGAAGGACGCTGAGCATAAACAGCCTTGATATCCGCTTCGATTTCCGCCTGCTTCTCTGCCGGCAGATGTTTGATTTTGGCGTAGAGATCGCCGATACCGTTGTTAAGATCCACGCCAAGAGATTTCAAAACATCGGCATGTTTGGCTAATACGTCCTGATAAAAAACCGACACCACATGACCAAAGATAATGGGATCTGATACTTTCATCATGGTGGCTTTCAGGTGCAGCGAAAACAACACACCTTTTTGCTTGGCATCGTCAATTTCCTGTGCAATAAATTGGCGCAACGCGTTTTTGCTCATCACCGATGCATCAATGATTTCGCCTTTCATTACGTTTGTTTTTTCTTTTAGTACTTGAGTACTGCCATCTGCACCCAATAATTCAATTCGAACACTGCCGGCCTCAGCAATTAATGCTGATTTTTCACTGCCATAGAAGTCACCGCTGCTCATATGCGCAACGTGGGATTTTGAATCTGCCGCCCAGGCACCCATCTTATGCGGATTCTTGCGCGCATAATTTTTAACTGACAAAGGCGCTCGACGGTCTGAGTTACCTTCGCGCAACACCGGGTTTACGGCACTGCCCTTGATCTTGTCGTAACGTGCCTTCACATCTTTTTCAGTATCGCTTTTTGGCTCTTCCGGATAGTCCGGTAATTTATAGCCTTTGTCTTGCAGCTCTTTGATAGCCGCTTTTAACTGCGGAACAGATGCACTGATGTTGGGCAGCTTGATGATATTGGCTTCCGGCTTGTTCGCCAATTCACCCAGCTCCGCCAGATGATCGCCGATGCGTTGGTCTTCGGTGAGGTATTCAGGGAAGTTGGCGATGATGCGACCGGAGAGAGAGATATCGCGAGTTTCTACCCGGATACCGGAAGATTGGGTGAAGGCTTTGACAATCGGGAGTAAGGAATAAGTGGCTAGCGCTGGGGCTTCGTCGGTTTCGGTATAGATAATCTTTGAATCAGTCATTTTTTACGTTAACTCCGTTAGTCATGCTGTCGAGCAAATATAAAGCGCGCCACGCCAACGAACCCGCCGACAGGCACCCTTGCATAGGGAGGAAGAGGGAAACTCCGAGCCAGGCTCCGAGTGGGACAACGGCTTTTGCTGAAAACCGCTCAGGAGGAAGCCGGTCCGATAAATCGCGCGCAGTATAACAGTGATGTAAACTTTTCGCATTCGCGAAACGGGCAGTCTGTTTTTTAACCACTCAATTGACGTTCTTATATGGCTAAACTGATTTTATTTAACAAGCCCTACGGCGTATTGTCACAATTCAGTGACACAGAAAACCGCCCCACTCTGGCGCAGTACATCCGGCTGCCCAATGTGTACCCTGCCGGCCGACTGGACCACGACTCAGAAGGTCTACTCCTGCTGACAGACGATGGGCAGTTGCAACACCAGATTTCCCACCCTATGCACAAACTGCCCAAAACCTATTGGGTTCAGGTTGAAGGTGCTCCGACCAGTTACGCTTTGACGCAGTTGCGCCAGGGCGTTGCCCTCAATGATGGCATCACCTTGCCGGCGCAAGTAAAGCTTATCCCTGCACCGAAACTGTGGGAGCGCGAGACACCGATTCGCGAGCGCAAAAATATCCCCACACAATGGATGGAGGTCGTAATCAGTGAAGGCAGGAATCGCCAGGTACGACGCATGACGGCAGCGGTAGGTCATCCGACCTTGCGCCTGGTGCGGGTGAAGATTGGCAACTGGAGTATTGAAAACATAGAACCGGGAAAATACATCACGGAAACCGTACATACGCCGGAGGTGTCGCCTCGGGCATCAATGCGAAATAAAAGCACTAAAGCACCGGTTAAAAAACGGGGTAACGCACCCGGAAAACCAAAAACAGCGCAGACCGCCAGCGGCAAAACCAAAACGCCGGTCAAAGCTGTGATCATCCACAAGAACAAATCCAGGCTTTCACCTGAAGATAAATAACCACCTGATGCGCACATAAAGTGCATTTCCCGCTATGGGGCTAATGCCATATTGATACAGGAATGAAGTACATGAATTGGGCTCCTCACGTCACTGTCGCCACCATCGTTGAACGCGCTGGTCGCTTCCTGCTGGTTTATGAAGAAGCGGATGGTAAGCAGGTATACAACCAACCTGCGGGCCACCTCGATCCCCATGAAACCTTGCAGGAGGCTGCCATCCGCGAAACCCTTGAGGAAACGGCATGGCATGTGAAGTTAACCGGTGTGGTGGGAGTCAATCTCTATGAAGCACCGACCAATGGCATAACCTATATGCGAACTACCTTTATCGCCGAGGCGATCCGCCAGGATACGGAGCGATCGCTGGATACCGGCATTATCGAAGCCGTATGGCTGACCTACGAAGAAATTCTGGAACGCCGCGCGCAACTGCGCAGTCCTATGACATTACAAATTATCGACGAATACCGCGCAGGCCGTCGCTTTCCCTTGGCAGTAATTGGCTGAGCTGCCAATTAATCCGTGCCACAAACGCATTCGACGGGTAAAATGCGCGACCGTTATTTCCCTTCTGTAGTGAGCTATGTCTATTTCAACCTCATCGTCCAATCCCTTGGTTATTGTCGGCATGTCCGGCGGCGTGGATTCGTCCGTCTCAGCGTTGTTGTTGCAGCAACAGGGCTACCGGGTGGAAGGGTTATTTATGAAGAACTGGGACGAAGACGACGGCACCGAATATTGCACCGCCAAAGCAGACCTGGCTGACGCGCAGCGGGTGTGCGATAAGCTCGGTATTCCCCTGCACACGGCCAATTTTGCGGCAGAGTATTGGGACAATGTGTTTGAACATTTCCTGGCAGAGTATAAAGCCGGACGCACTCCCAATCCCGACATCCTTTGCAACCGCGAAATCAAGTTCAAGGTCTTCCTGGAGTATGCACAAATGCTCGGCGGCGAATTGATTGCCACGGGCCACTATACCCGCCGTGCTGATCGCGATGGCCACACCTACCTGTTAAAGGGGCTGGATCCCAATAAAGATCAGAGTTATTTCCTGCATGCGGTGGGCGAAGCGGAGTTTTCCCGCTCGCTGTTTCCGGTTGGTGAGCTAGAGAAACCGGAGGTCCGGCGTCTGGCGGAGCAACACGGCCTGGTAACCCACGACAAAAAAGACAGCACCGGCATCTGCTTTATCGGCGAACGCCGCTTTAAGGACTTTCTACAGCAATACCTGCCTGCCCAGCCAGGCGCCATTGAAACACCCGATGGCGTGGTGATTGGTGAACACAGTGGCCTGATGTATCACACCATTGGCCAGCGACAAGGCTTGGGGATCGGCGGTGTCAAGGGCGCGAGCGAGGCGCCCTGGTTTGTGGTGGGCAAAGATCTGCAGCGCAATGTCCTGCTGGTCGCCCAAGGCACCGACCACCCCTTATTGTTCAACAACCGCCTGACCGCACAACAAGCCCATTGGATTAATGACGAGCCGCCCTCACATCAATTTCGTTGCACCGCCAAAGTCCGCTATCGTCAGGCTGACCAGGATTGCACTGTCACCGTGGAACAGGATGGCAAGCTGACCGTGGTGTTTGATGAGGCGCAACGCGCGATCACACCCGGCCAGTCCGCCGTATTTTATATGGGGGATGTGTGCCTGGGTGGTGCAGTCATCGAAGCAACGGATAACGTGTAGTGAATCGGCAATACTGCCCCCCTTCGTGAGTGGAATGATTTTTTGTGAGTAAGAATTGGACTGACCTCAGCATCGCCCTCGCCGGACTCTTCCAGGCGACCGGGCTCGTCGAACAACTAGCAAAGACCGGCTATGTCCCCACCGATAGCTATAAAGTCAGTATCGAAAGCCTGTTCGAGCTTAACCCGGCGGACACCTTGGCAGTGTATGGCGGCAATATTGCCAATCTGCATTTTGGCCTGACGATCCTGCGCGATGTATTGCAACAGGCCAGCGTCGGAAAGCAGCGCCCACACGCGCATGCCGATGCCCTGCGTTACAGCCTGGGGATATTGCACCTGCAGAAAAAATTGAGTGGCCGCAAGGATATGCTGGGCGTCATCGGCAGCCGGCTGAAACAGGCGGCACAACAGGCGGAACACTTCTCGACAACCCACGACAACGTCATTGCCAATATCGGTGGGCTATATTCCGAAACCATCAGCACTTTTCGTTTTCGCATCCAGGTCACCGGGGATTACAACTACTTGCAGCAACAACGTGTGGCCCATCAGGTACGCGCCTTGCTGCTGGCTGGCATTCGCGCGACCACCCTCTGGCGACAACTGGGGGGCAATCGGTGGCAACTTCTGGTACATCGCAAGAAAATCGCCGACGCGGCAGACGCGCTGTTGCGCTCGATTCCCCTCCATTAGCGGGCTTTCCATTAGCGGCCTTGGGCTGCGACAAACCTCTGAAAAAAACCCGGTTTTTGGGTATCATGGCGGCCTTTTAACCTGATCGCAGAAAGAGACCTCCGCCCATGGAAACCGCATTCGCCACCCTCTCCCCGCTCAACGCTGTATCCCCTGTCGATGGCCGCTACGGCAGCAAAACCCTTGCCCTGCGCAGCATCTTCAGTGAATTCGGGCTGATTCGCTGTCGGGTGGAGGTGGAAGTGCGCTGGCTGCAACAACTCAGCCGCCACGCCGGTATTCCGGAAGTCCCTGCATTCAGTGACGCTACCAACGCCCAGTTGGATGCCATCATCACCCACTTCAATGAACAACACGCCCAAAGCATCAAGGATATTGAGCGCACCACCAACCACGATGTTAAGGCCGTGGAATATTTTCTGAAGAAGCAATTTACAGGCAATAAAGAACTCGAAGCGGTGCTGGAATTTGTGCACTTTGCCTGCACCAGCGAAGACATCAATAATTTGTCCCACGCACTGATGTTAAAAGCCGGCCGCGAGGTTTTTGTAAAGGACGCGCAGGCGATAATCGACGCAATTGTTAAGCTCGCCCACGATTATGCCGCCGATCCCATGCTGTCCCGCACCCATGGCCAGACCGCATCGCCCACCACCGTGGGCAAAGAAATGGCCAATGTGGCCGCGCGCCTGCGTCGTCAACTGGCTCAGATTGAAAAAGTCGAATTGCTCGGCAAGATCAACGGCGCCGTGGGTAATTACAATGCGCATTTGTCTGCTTATCCGGATGTGGATTGGCAAACCAACGCAAAGCTGTTTGTAGAAAGCCTCGGCTTAACCTGGAACCCTTACACAACGCAAATTGAACCTCACGACTACATCGCTGAATTATTCGATGGCATTGTGCGCTTCAACACTATTCTGATTGATTTTGATCGCGATATCTGGGGTTATATCTCCCTCGGCTACTTCAAACAAAAAACCGTTGCCGGCGAAGTGGGTTCGTCCACCATGCCGCATAAAGTCAACCCGATTGATTTTGAAAACTCTGAAGGCAACCTCGGCATCGCCAATGCGATATTCACGCACCTCGCACAAAAATTGCCGATCTCCCGCTGGCAGCGCGACCTTACGGATTCAACCGTGTTGCGTAATATGGGCGTCGGTTTCGGTTACGGCATGATTGCCTATGGATCAACCTTGAAGGGTATTGGTAAGCTCGAAATCAACCGTGCGCGCTTAGCAGAGGATTTGAATAACAGCTGGGAAGTACTCGCTGAACCCATTCAAACCATTATGCGTCGCTACAATGTGGAAGAGCCTTACGAAAAATTAAAAGCCCTGACGCGCGGCCAGGCTATTACCCGGGAAGTGCTGGCTAATTTTGTGGAAACCTTGAATATTCCGGAAGACGCAAAACAGGCAATACGCGAACTGACACCGGCAAATTATATTGGCAACGCGGTAGCACAAGCGAAAGCCATTTGATTTTACGAGGGCAACGAAAGTGTACAGCACCTTCGTTGCCTGAATGACCCGCCTCAACATCGCTTCACTAGAAAGCTGTCAGAAATTTATGAGGTTTCGTCACCCTCTTCAACCTGCGCTTTATTTTCCTGCCGCTGTGCTTTTAACTGCAGTCGCCGCTGCTGAAAAAAATAACTCAACTGATGTTGGCATTCCGTCGCCAGTACCGCGCCCTGATAATTCACCCGATGGTTAAACCAATGGCTGTCCAGTAACCGTGATTGGCTTTGAATAGCCCCCGCTTTGGGTTCCGTTGTACCAAAAACCAACCGCTCAATACGCGCATGAACCAAAGCACCCACACACATGGTGCAAGGCTCCAGAGTGACGTAAAGCGTACAACCCGGGAGGCGATAATTATTGAGTGCTTGCGCCGCCATGCGAATGGCGACCACTTCTGCATGGGCTGTGGGATCGTGGCTGCTGATGGGTTGATTCCAACCTTCGCCTATCACCTGATTATCTTTTACGATGACAGCGCCTACAGGCACTTC
>CAMLOU010000020.1 GCA_946481735.1 uncultured Cellvibrio sp. | reverse complement strand
GATGAGCTGGCTGCGGTGCTGGATGGCGTGCCGGAATCTGAGCTTCCGCCGCCGCCACAGGCCGAAAGGATTAAGGTAAAGCCAAGGCCATAGAGACAGGTCTTGAGGTGCGTCAAGGGAATCATAAGCGCTCCGGGTTATGTTTATTATTGGGCTATGTATGCAGTTATACCGATGTCTATGTAATCGGTTACTGGTGAGTTTAACCGACTTATAAAGCCATTAGAAAGAACTTTATCAAGATTTTGTAACCGTTTTCATCCTGACCATAAACAAGGCCTATAGCCGAAACGGGGCTGATTACACCAAACGTGCTTGGTCACAACATTAACTTTCCTTTATCCATAGCTTCCGGACGAAACCTGCCACCATGAATGAATATGAAATCGGACTGAGCCACTCGATGCTATTTGCCCAAAGTGTGGGAATAGGATTTTTGATTGGCTTGGAGCGCGAGCGCCACGAGGGCAAGATTGCCGGGGTCAGGACATTTACCCTGATCGCGCTGTTAGGCGCCCTGGGTGGATTTATCGGCACCCAACTGGACATGTCTTATGTGCCCTGGATACTGTTGATACCCATTGCGGCCAGCCTGGTGCTGGCGCAATACCGCTCTGCCGCAACCGAGCCTGATACCACGACAGTCATGGCGGCTCTGATTACCTATGTGCTCGGCTACATGTTGTGGTTTGCGCATTCCCTGTTACCCGCCGCCCTGGCAATTTCTGTAACGGCTGTGTTGTATTTTCGTGAAGAGCTGCGCGGCTTGCCGCGCAAGCTGACTCGTCAGGATATTCTGTCGTTTTTCCAGTTTGCGGCCATTGCATTTATTTTATTGCCGATCCTGCCCGATCAAACCTTCGGGCCCTACGACGTCTTCAATCCTTACCAGGTCGGCTGGCTGGTGATGCTAATCAGCGGTATCAGCCTGGCGGGCTACGTGGCCTTGCGTATGCTCGGCGGTAAGCCGGGTTTGGTGGCGGTGGGATTATTGGGGGGAGTGGTATCAACCACGGCTACCACCCTGGTATATGCCCGGCACAGTAAAAAAATCAGCCATTTTGCAAACGGCGCGGCAACCATTATCTTGCTGTCGCACCTGGTGTTGTTTGTGCGGATTGCCTTAGTCGTGGCGGTGGTAGAAGCCTCTGTACTGCCGGTTATGTTGCCATGGATCATTGGTGGCCTGGGGGCGGGGCTGATATGTCTTCTCATGCTATTGCAATGGAACAATAAAACGGGTGTGCAGCAGTTTCCCGAGTTACAGGTATCGAATCCCACGGAATTAAAAACTGCACTGGGTTTTGCCTTGGGCTTTTCAACGATTTTGCTATTGGCAGCCTGGATGAACGACATTTTTAACCACACGGGTACTTATATCGTGGCGTTTTTTTCAGGCTTAACCGATGTGGATGCGATAACCATTGCCAATTTGAAGTTATACGCACTGGATACGATCAACATCTCGGTCACAGCCAAAGCGATTGTTATTGCATGTGTTGCTAATTTGGTTGTAAAGCTGGCCATTGTTTTGGTCTTTGGTGACCGACAACTTTTTGTGCCTGTCCTGATCGGTTTCGGCCTTGTGTTGACAGGTGTTGTGTCAGGATTGATCTATGCATTGTCACACGTGTAAAACGCTCCGGTATTCCGCCACCGCTGGATGAAAACGGGTATGGTCCTGCAAATAGAGTCGCATGGAATCCGCCGCGTCGGGTTCACCGTGAACCAATTGAATCCGTGTGCCTGGCTTTAAGGCAGAGTGCTGTAGCCAACTGGTTAAGTCCACGAAATCACCGTGACCGGAGAGCCCGTCCAACATGGCAATTCGCGCTCTGTAGGGCACGTATTCGCCATGAATTTTAATAGACTCGGCACCGGCCAGCATATGCGCGCCGCGCGTTCCCCCCGATTGATAACCGGTAAATAAAACTGTAGTTCGGTAATTGCCAAGCAGACGTTTCATGTGGTGGAGAATTCTTCCTCCGGTAGCCATTCCACTCCCGGCGATGATGATGTGCGGATAGTTCAATCCGGCAAGTGCTTTGGACTCATCAACGGTATGAACATACTTCACGGTGCGGGAGATACGCTGGCAATCGACGTAGGTTAAACGGTGTTGATCGGCGTAGCGGTGATAAATATCCGATACATCAATCGCCATAGGGCTGTCGAGAAAAATAGGCAAATCAGGTATACGGCGTTTCTCTATCAATATGGCGAGTAAATGTTGTAGTGCCTGAGCGCGGCCCACGGCAAAACTGGGAATTAACAATACACCGCCCATGGCCACGGTTTCGTTGACGATATCAGTCAGTTGTTGCCAGACATCTACCGGAACATGGCGACGGTTGCCATAGGTCGATTCAAGGAGTAGAAAATCCAGTTCAGGCAGTGGCGCTGGTGGGTACATCAGAATGTCGTCCGGCCTACCCACATCACCGGAGAAACCGATACGTTTACCGTCGGCTTCCAGGATGACACTGCCAGCGCCAAGAATGTGACCGGCAGGCTGAAGGTGTAGTTTTATATTGCCGATGCTGAATACCTTGTTAAACGGAATCGTTTCAAATAGTGCGAGCGATTGTTCGGCGGTTTCCCCATCGTACAACGGTTCCGGATGAGCGTGCCGGGACAGTTTATGCCGCTCGAAAAAACTCGCGTCTTCCTCCTGAATGCGGCCGCTGTCCGGCAACAGGATACCGCACAGCGCACGCGTGGCTTCATGACAAAAAACCGGGCCGCGATAACCTGCACTGTACAGCCGTGGCACATACCCTGAATGATCAAGATGCGCATGAGTCAGGACCACCGCATCCAGTTCATCGATATCTACCGGCAGCGGTTGCCAATTACGTTCTCTCAGCCACTTGTAGCCCTGGAATAATCCGCAATCGACCAGAAGGCGGGTATTGGCCGTTTCCACCAGAAATTTGGAACCGGTGACGGTTTCTGTAGCCCCAAGAAAAATAATTTTCATACGAATTCGCTCCTGCGACATGGAAACGTTGTGTGAAGTAATTTCTATCTAAGATTTTCAATTCGAAACAAATCGCGGTTATGGCGGTAGTAATCCAGCGCGTAGGCCAGTTCTCCCGGTGTGGCCGCAAAGAGTGTGGCCAAAGATTGCCCTTTGCTGACGGGCTGTCCTATTTTTATGCGCAAGCGTACCCCGGCAATTGTTGAGGAAGGGGCGCCGGCTAATTTGGCGAGTTGGGCCAGGCGACGGTTATCCATCGTGAGCAGCTGCCCGTTCAGATCAGCGTTCAGGCTGGCGTGGTAGACCGGTTCGGGAATGGCTTTAAGCCCACCCTGGGCGTTGCAGATACGTTGAAATTGTGCCCAGGCTTGACCTGAAGAAAGAATATATTTTGCTCGCTCAATGGTTACATCAAGCTCCTCGCCGGAAGCCATGGACAACAGGTTAGCGGCGAGTAATAACGAACGCTGGGTTAAATCTGCCGGGGCGTCACGCTGATTGTTCAGCACCGCAATTACATCGCGCGCTTCTTCTCCCGGCCCGATGCCGTTGCCGATTGTTTGGCTGCCGTCAGTTACAACACACCGCAGATGCACATCAAAGCTGCGCGCGACGGCATAAAATAAATGCGACAAGCGCTCGGCCTGGGCATTGTCGCGAACTTTGGCCGTTGGCCCCACAGGAATATCAATAAGGATATGGGTGGAACCCGCCGCAATTTTCTTTGACAGCACCGACGCAACCAGTTGGCCTTCGCCGTCCAGATCCAGCGCGCGCTCAATACGAATCAATACATCGTCCGTAGGGCTGAGCTTTATCCGTCCGCCCCATGCCAGACAGGCACCGGTTTGTTGCACCACGCTTTGTATTTGCGCAAGACTCAAATCCACACTGGTCAGCACTTCCATTGTGTCAGCGGTGCCGGCAGGCGAGGTAATTGCGCGCGAGGATGTTTTGGGAATAATCAGGCCCGCCGCACTGGCAATAGCGATCACAATGGGTGTTGTGCGGTTACCGGGAAGCCCGCCGACGCAATGTTTGTCATAGATGCGTGTATAACCCGGCCAGGTCAACCGACTGCCGACATTGATCATGGCCCGGGTCAGCGCGACGGTTTCGTCCACATTAAGGTTGCCACCGGCACAACTGGTGACAAAGCTCGCAATATGAATGTCGGAATAATGGCCTTGACTGATATCGTTGATGATGTCGGTGATCTCTGAAGGCGTAAGACTGTTGCCATATATTTTTTTGCGCAACGCACTCAATGACCTCACGACCGGCGCATGCCGCACCGTGACTGGTTGGTCAGCCGTGAGCTTCAAGTGATGCCACGCACTGACGGAAAAGCCAATTGTGCCTTCTGGCAAGGCCGATAAAGTGACGATGTTAAGTGTTGCAATAAGGGTTTTATCGCCAACCTGAATCTGTAGCCGGGCGTTTGCCGCAAAACCCTCCGCTTTGCAAATGTCGCAATCCCTGCGCATGTACACAACAAGTTCCTCGTGTGTATCAATCCCCATTTCAAAGGCGCGCAACTGGCCGGTGACGGTCATGGTAATTTCCATTGTTCAGGCGGGTAGTTTCAGTCTGCTCCAGCATAAAACAGTTAAATCCATGAGCCTTGATACAAGTCAAGTTGATCAGCCGGCGGTCTCCATAACACCAGCGATTAAAGCAGCGACGTGCGGCTGAGACTTTATGGGCACCCGATAGACTTCGGCAGATCGGGTGTTCTTCATGAAGAGAAGCAATTGCGGTACAAAAAACAACCTATTTTCCACATGCAAATTCCCCCGCAAACCCCTACAATAGCGCCCCTTCTTTGAACACCCTGGCAGTCTTTCTATGAAAACCACCCCCACCATTGGCTTTGTCAGCCTCGGTTGCCCTAAAAACCTGGTCGATTCCGAACGTATCCTCACCCAGTTGCGCATGGAGGGTTACAACATTGTGCCCACCTATAACGATGCGGACATGGTGATTGTGAATACCTGCGGGTTTATCGACAGTGCCGTGCAGGAGTCCTTGGGGGCCATCGGCGAAGCCTTGAACGAGAATGGCAAGGTACTGGTAACCGGGTGTTTGGGGGCGAAGGAAGATGATATTCGCCAGGTACATCCCAATGTGTTGGGTATCACCGGGCCCCACGCTTACGAGGCGGTGCTGGGGCAGGTCCATCAGCATTTGCCACCCAGTGCCGTACATAACCCGTTTACCGATCTGGTGCCGCCCCAAGGCGTGAAGCTGACGCCGCGCCACTACGCTTACCTGAAGATTTCTGAAGGCTGTAACCACAGTTGTAGCTTCTGCATCATCCCCGATATGCGCGGCAAGCTGGTGAGCCGGCCGATCGGGCAGGTGATGGGGGAGGCGGAGCGCCTGGTAAAAGCCGGCGTGAAAGAGCTGTTGGTGATTTCCCAGGACACCTCGGCTTATGGTGTCGACATCAAACACCGTACGGATTTTTGGGATGGTCGTCCGCTCAAGACGGATATGTATCAATTATCCCGCGCGCTGGGTGAACTGGGTGTGTGGGTGCGGTTGCATTACGTCTATCCTTATCCTCATGTGGACAACATTATTCCATTGATGGCGGAGGGCAAAGTGCTGCCTTATCTGGATATTCCGTTCCAGCACGCCAGCCCGACCCTGTTGCGTAAGATGCGCCGTCCGGGGCAGGTGGAAAAGACCCTGGAGCGCATCCACAACTGGCGTAAAGAGGTGCCCAACCTGACGTTGCGCTCTACGTTTATTGTGGGCTTCCCCGGTGAAACCGAGGATGATTTCCAGCAACTGCTGGATTTCCTGCAAGAAGCGCAACTGGATCGCGTGGGCTGCTTCCAGTACTCGCCTGTGGAAGGTGCCAAGGCCAACGATTTACCGGACCCGGTTGCGGATGAAATAAAACAGGAACGCTACGACCGTTTTATGCAATTGCAACAAAAGATTTCCACCGCCCGTTTGCAACAAAAAGTCGGCCAAACCTTGCAAGTGTTGATCGACGAAGTGGACGAAGAAGGGGCCATCGGCCGCAGTTTTGCCGATGCACCGGAGATCGACGGCAGCGTTTACCTGAATGGCGAAACCGGTGTGAAAGCCGGTGACCTGGTTAATGTGTTGGTCGAGCATTCCGACGAATATGATTTGTGGGGCAGCAAAGTCTCCGGTTAGCGGGACATACAAACCTGGTCTACAAGGAGAAACAAGACGTGTCCGTCCATCAGCGGCTGGTAAAGATTTTCGGGCATAAGATAATGCGCCTGTTGTGGCAGGCGTATGTTATCTATCTGGCGATCAGCATTCTTATTGTGACGCCGCTATTGAACTGGGCCGGGGCGGCGGTATATCAACAGCAAACCGGACGCGTCCTGTCTTACAACCTCATCAGTTTCAATCCCTTCACGCTGGCCATAACGCTGCACCATCCCAAGGATCGCAACCCGGATAACAGCATGTTCTGGGCGGCGCAAAAAATTCAGGTGAATCCTTCATTACTGCAAACGCTGCTGCGTTTTACGCCGACGCTGGATGCTGTCGAACTCACTCGGGTGAAGGTGGCTGTCAGTAAATCATCAGCGAGTCAATGGAATTTTGCCGATATCCTTGAGCATCAGGCCAGGCAGCCGCAACAGGAAACGGAAACAACGGCGCCGGCCAATATTCCGCCTTTGGTTATTCATCGCATTACACTCGGTATTCAGTCGCTGGAATTTTCCGACGCAAGTCGTGAAGACGTTTTCCGCACCAGCGTGGATGATCTTGAATTTGTCTTGCAGGATTTTTCAACCGTTAAGGAAGCCGGGC
Organism: uncultured Cellvibrio sp.; assembly: GCA_946481735.1. The sequence continues at coordinate 33,863 of CAMLOU010000020.1, read as the reverse complement.
AGCCCTATTATTTGCGCGCCCGCAGTAGCGGCGGTGAGTTGGTGTGGCAAGGTAATGTGTCGGTTAAACGCGGCAACAGTGACGGCCAGTTGAGTTTAAAAAATATTTCCCTGCAACCCGCCTGGCAATATTTCAAACCCTATTTACCGTTTACCTTGCGTGAGGGCCTGCTGGATTTCACTGGCACCTATGCGGTGGATTGGCAATCGGCACTATCCTGGTCATTAACCGATAGTCGTTTGGCGTTTAACCGATTGGATCTGCGCAGCCGCTCCAGTGAAAAAACCAGTCGCTTGGGATTTTCACAGTTGTCGCTCGACAACCTGCGCGTGGCGAGTCAGACACAGTTAATAGAAATAGAACAGGTTTCGCTTAATGGGCTGTCCATTGCCAGCTGGAGTGAAGCGGATCAGATCGGTCTGGTGCAGATGTTGACGCCGACCCTGCCGGCGAATGCCTCAGCGAGCGCAGCAAAAAGTGATGACGGCGCCGCATGGAACGCTGACATCAAGGCCATTCAGATAACCGGTGCTGTGGAGTGGCAGTTGGCAGAGTTAAACCAGCATAGCTTCACCATCGCGCCCCTCGAATTGCATCTCACGGACCTTCGCACGAGCGGTGAAACCGCGGCGCCATTTCGTCTGGCTGCCACGATTGATGCGCAAACAACCGTAACGAGTGCGGGTGAGATTAATCCCTTGACCCTTGATGGCAGTATGGATACAGATTTGCGTAACCTGCCACTCACATGGGTAAACCCGTTATTGCAACCATACCTCAACGCCGAAATTCTTGGGGGCGATTTAAATGTGCAAACCCAACTAACCTTGCGCGATGCTGCACCAGTAGGCTTGATCTCCGCCGGTACAGTTACCGGGTTTGGATTGCGGCTCCTGGCATCGCCGGATGAATTGATACGCTGGGAAGAGCTTGCCTGGCAAGATACGCGCGTTGACCTTGATCAACAGCACATTGAATTACCGCTGGTCACCCTGAATGGATTTGACAGTCGTTTTGTTATCACCAAAGAAGGCACGACCAATCTGCAAACCTTGTTTCCTGATACCGAAAAAGAAGCCGAAAAAGCGCCAGCAGAAACAGCCGCCGTTAATGCAGGTGGATCGGCAACGCCCTGGCAATTTACCCTGCAAAAATTTGCACTGAACAATGCATCCTTTCGTTTCCATGATGAATCCCTTACGCCGGATTTTACCGCAGCCGTGCAACATTTCACGGGGGAGTTAACCGGTTTGACATCCGATACCCAAAAGCTGGCCACGTTTCACTTCAAGGGTGATGTGGATGGCTACGCGCCGGTTACCCTCAACGGCAAGACCCAACCTTTTCTTGCGCAACCCAAACTGGACGCGACGCTGAATTTTGAAAATATGGATCTCGGTGGATTCAGTACCTACTCAAGTACCTACGCCGGGTGGCGAATTGATCGTGGGTTGTTGACCGCTAACCTGCATTACCGTTTGGCTGACGGTCGCATTGTCGGTGACAACCATATTGTGATGGATCAATTGCAATTGGGCGAACGGGTGCGCAGCGCCAGCGCAATGGATATTCCATTACGCCTTGCGCTTGCGCTCCTGACCGATGAAAACGGCGTAGCTACCTTGGATGTCGGCATCAGCGGGCGGCCGGACGATCCCAGCTTTGATATCAGTAAAGTTATTTGGGCCGCCGTGCGTAACACCTTGATGAAGATTGTCACCGCGCCGTTTAATCTGCTGGCCAATCTTGTCGGCGCAGACGAAGACCTGGGAGAGATCAAATTCAACTCCGGTTCAACGCAATTGTTATCCAATGCCACGCGCAAATTAACCCTGCTGGAAGAGGCTTTGAGCAAGCGTCCCCAGTTGCGCCTGGAAGCGCGCGGGCAATATGATGTGGTGACCGATACGCGCGGTTTGCGCGCCGCCCAGGCCAAGACAATACTCCTGGCGGAAGGTTTGACCAACGACGATATCAAAAAGAAAACGCCGGCGTGGCAAAAACAAATCACCGCACAATACCGCCGGCTGGATATACCTCATGACGAGAATTTGTCAGTGGATGAGCAATACGCCGCCTGGCTAACTACCTTTCCGGTAACCGACGAAGACCTGCGTCGTTTGGCGGTGGAGCGCAGTGTCATCGTCAAGCAATTTCTGGTTGAGCACCTGAAGGTCAGCAATGATCGGATACTGGTGAATGCCGAGATCGATTGCAGCCGCGAGAAAGCCTGCACCAGTCGGACGGTGGTGTTCGATTTATCCGAGACGGTGCAATAAGCCGGTTCTGTTGTCTCAGAGAGAAATCACCGAACGGCAGGAGGTCCTATGAACGAACCAGCGAATTTGACAGTGCAGCATCAACCGGAGCAGAATCGCTTCAGTTTAACCACCGGCGACAGCGAGGCCGTACTGCAATACCGCCTCTTTGAGCGCAATACCCAGCCGATGATCGACTTTACCCACACCTGGGTTCCACCGGAATTTCGCGGCAAGGGTATAGCAGAAAAATTGGTGCGCGAAGGTTTAGCCTGGGCAAGGGCAGAGGGCTTTGGCATCCAGGCCAGTTGCTGGTACGTTGCCCGATTTTTGAAACCGTCGGATCACAATAAATAATCAGTAGATGCATACTCAGCGGCGGCACGCATCTACTTATCACAGGAGCGCCGACCATGAACAAACTATTGATCGGCTTCCTGGTGCTGTTGGCCGTCGCATTTAACTGGAAAAAATTTACAGCAGATGCGCAGGTCCCGGCACAAATCAGTGCTGCCCACGCTCAACAAGTGGTGCTATATGCAACCGACTGGTGTGGGTATTGCGCGAAGACGCGTAAATATTTTACTGACAATAATATTCCTTTCACTGAATACGATATTGAAAAATCGCGCGAAGGTCGCGAACAATACGATCAGTTAAACGGTAAGGGTGTTCCGTTATTGGTCGTTAATGGCGAAGTGATTCGCGGTTATAACCCCAGTGCAATTCAGCAGGCCATGAGCAAGGTTAACTAACATCATCTGATGGCCTTCCGGCTATCCTCTCATCACGCCAGAATTTTTGCCAGATAATGCCACTCAGCGCATAAAAGGCGGTCATCGCCAGGGCAAAATTCCATTCGAGCACATTATTCGCCTGATCCTTGAAATCCGGCTGGAGAATAGTGACTGCTAATGACAGCAAGCCAATGATCCATTGAATCACAATTACGAACAGTTGCCAGTGCAGCAATTGCACTAATCCTGTCGGCTGTTGCTCGCGGTATTTAATGACTGAGTAAACGCTCAGGAGTTGCGCGAGCATCGCCAGGCCAAAATAAAAAGTGACACCGGTGCGGCGCATAAAACGATAGATGTGGCCATCGCTACCCAGGAAGTTGGCGTAAAGCGTCAGCGCGATAGCAGATACAACCCCGATCAACAAAATAAACGTGTGCTGACGGCGGTGCCCGATCCAGGCGTTTAACCAGCGATAATGAAAAATCCAGTAAATAACCAACAGGCTGCTTAACGGCAGCATCAACCCGCGAAATAAAAATAACGCATCGCCATACCGGGCGGCACGGCTGATCGACGTGCAACCACTCCAGAACGGATTGCAGATAACCTCGTAGCCTTGATATATCGCCAGCCCATAGGCGCCTAAAACGGCGCACAGGGGTATCAGTGCATTTAACCAGGCGGTCAGTGCTGGCATAAAGGTTCTCCGGTAATTAACGGAAATTAAAAAAGTACCTGACATTTCATGCGGCTATTAACCGCCCGTTTTATTCCCTCGGCTATGGCTTGAGGTATGCGTCTTATCACAATAATCCAACATGGCATTGACAAGCCAATTGACAAGTTTCTCACCACACAATTACTGTCGTCGTGCCGTCAGTTTTTTATTCAACCTGTGGCGGCTGTAAAAACACAATGAATAATAAAGCTGACATAACAATAACGGTTCAGTTTAGGAGAGATATATGGTGAGCAATAATAAAATCAATCAACGCGCATTGTTGTTCGCGTGCAGTCTGGCATCCGCTGTTGTTTGTGCCGATGTCACTATCCAGGAAAACAATCCGGGCTTTTGCAGTTACGATGGTGTGATCAGTTCAAGTAATACTGGTTACACCGGCAGTGGCTATGTTGACCTCAATAACAGTGGTGGCAGCGGCATTCTTTATGATATCCAGGTGCCAGCGAGCGGAACCTATCGGGTGAACTTTCGCTATGCCAATACCGGCTCAACCAGTTCAGCGTTGGTCGTCAATGGATCGTCGGGAAGTTTATCTTTCCCTCGAACCGCCTCGCTGTTGACTTGGGGAACTGCGGGTAAAAATGTGAACCTTCACGCGGGCAATAATACCCTGCGGTTGCAGGCGACGGGTTCGCAAGCAATTGCCAATATCGATTCGCTGACGGTCATCGGTAATGCCAGTGCCGGAACCTGTGGCGGCAGTTATTCATCCGCCAGCTCCAGCAGTGTAATTGCCAGCAGTGCATCAAGTGCAGTCAGTTCATCCAGCAGTGTCAGTTCCTCGATAACCCCATCCAGCAGCAGTTCATCGGTAGTTTCATCGAGTGCGTCCTCTGCATCCAGCACACCCATCGCTAATTGCCCGGCGCGACCGAACCCCGCAGAAACTGTGCAGTTGTCGGCCACCGTTGAACTGGGTGTGGGTGAAGTATTTGATGGCAATAACCGACGCTATAACTTGTCCGGCGGCAGCCAGTCTGAAGGTCAGCCGCCGTTGTTCCGCTTGCAGCACGATGCCGTGATTCGCAATGTGGTCATCGGCAACCTCGCGTCTGATGGCATCCATTGCGAAGGCAGCTGCACGATCGAAAATGTCTGGTGGGAAGACATCGGCGAAGACGCGGCAACTGCACGCGGCCCGGCGGGAACCGTGATGCGCATTAACTGCGGTGGCGCCTTCCAGGGTGATGACAAGGTGTTTCAGCACAATGGTCGCGGTGCTGTGCATATCTCCAATTTTGTTGCCGAAAATGCGGGCAAGTTATATCGCTCCTGCGGTGACTGCACCGGCAATGGCGGGCCGCGTTACGTCACCATCGAAAATGTCCGCACCAACGATGTTGATACCATTGTGGGGATTAACAAAAACTTTGGTGATGTGGCGGTGCTGCGCAACCTGACGATTTATCACTCGTCCTCACACAAGGTAAAAGCCTGTCAGGTATATCGCGGCGTGGTGAAAGGGCAGGGTTCTACGTCGGCATTAGGTGTGGAATTTGAAACGGAGAATTGCGACGTTAAACCGTCAGACATTACGCTGATCGGTGCAACACGGTTGAATATGGATGGCTACACCGGTTCGGATCAGCCGAATGTTAGCCCCTGAAAATAAACGCTGTACTTCGTAGTCCGTTTGTCATTAGGCCTGTCGTTTCGAAAACGCGGTAAATACTTCCCTGTAGCTCCCTCAATTCATCCCTGAATTGAGGGTTTCGAAACAACAGGCCTAACGCCAAACTCCCATTGTGCTAATGATTCATCAATAAAAAAATAACTATTGCAAACTGTCCACATCACTCAGTTCAATCGTCAAGCGATTATTATTTTGTGCTACGCGATTCCACTCACTTGCCAGAGTTTGCGGTTGGCGGGCTGGGTAGTTGAGGAGTTGATCATCCATGCGGCTGACGATGACATTAATATCGCCGCGGCTGACACTGTTGATGGCGACCAGATTGGAATCAATTTCTTCCACGACTTCTTCCATCAAATTTTCAATAGTGTAAAGCTCGCTCAGCAGCATGCAGTCCGACATGCGGGCATCTTTACCCGGTAGTTGCGCACGGCCGGCGCTGTCTGTTACCACGCAGAAATCGCCAGCACTCAGGTTGACCCACACGGCGCCTTTAAAACCCTGTTGACTTATACGGTGCACAAATTCGTTCAGGCGCTGGATGGTGCCCGGGTCCATGATGTCCGGGTTAAATGGCATTACACCGCTTTGGTTAAAAGCCCATACCATATCGTTCAACATATTGTTCTTTACGACGCGGCCACTGTTAACAACCCCGAGTTGAGTTTGCATGTTGCTTTGCATCTCCAATGAGGTGTGCAGCTCTACGAGCTTATTGGTGATGTCATTCAGGTGGCTGCGTTGCTCGGCCTGCTGTTCGCTGAGCGCACTCAAGCGTTCGTTCAATTTGTTGAAGTAATTAATTGAGAAGCCGCCGACGATCAGTACCACCGCCAGTGTGGCAAAGGGCAGGAACCAACCCTGGCGCGGCGGTTGAGCGGGCGGTACCGGTGGCAGCTCTTCGGCGGCCGGCGTATCGGCCTTTCTGGCGGTTTCTGCGGGTACCACGTGCTCGGTTAACTCGCGGCTGATGTTGTAGCGCAGTTTCTGGATTTCCCGCACCAGACGCGCCGTAATGACCCGGCGGCTGTCATCAATGGCGTGTTCAAGTTGGGAGATACGCAACTCAATGCGGCGGGAGTTATCGCTGGCGGGGCCTTCGGTCCGTGGTGCAGGCGTGGCTACTGCTTCCACCGGCGGCAGGTCGCTGATATCCAGTTGGGGATTGATGCCATCATCCGGCAACATCACCTCTTCAGGCTCTGCTGCTGTCTCCTGGACCTTCTTGAGCGGATAGATATGAATGCCTTCCATTACCTTCGACAGGTCGGTCGCATTGATGGTGTCTTTGCTGATGACATCAAGGGCGCCCAATGCACGGGCCTGGCCGGTATATACATCACCGCTTTTGGAGGTATACATGATGACCGGCACCATCGCCGTCTCAGGGTGAGACTTGATGATTTGTAGTGCGCGGAAGCCATCCATCCCCGGCATCAGGTGATCCATAAAGATAACGTCGGGAACATGGGAGGCGAGATGGAGCAGGGCGGCTTCACCGGAGTCCACGGCATCGATCTGCAGGTCATAAGCCCGCAACATCTTTTTCAGGCGATATTGGGCGGTGGTGGAGTCATCAACTATCAGGGCGCGCTTGGTCGGCATGGGTATGGTTCCTGGGCGAGCTTATCTTGCTCGCGATTTTTAAACCTTGATTCAGCCAGGGCACCTATCGGTATGCGCTTCGCATGGCTGCGTGCCCCGGCTGCGGCGCAAATCTATCACAGGCCTTACTTGAAAACCGGTAATGTCCCACAGTTTATTGACGTTTTCAATACGAAGGCCGGTTTTGGCTTTCGGTTGACGGATTTCGGACTCCCACGGTCAAAAGGACCCTGTTGGGGGCTGGTCGGCGGTCGCTGATAGCGTGTGATTTCTGGCAGGTAGTGCCGGTAGAACAGGTTCAATCCAGGCACTGACGCATTGAAAAATTATTTTTGAAAAGAACCTGGCACTTTGCGAGTGCCCATCAGTTAAAAGTAAAAAAGCACATTGGGCATATATTAAAAAATAATGCTCACACTCTGCTTATGCAATTCACGTTTTTTTTCGTTAAAAAGTGTGCCATGAAATACCGTGTAATATTTTTTTTGTGATTCGTGCTTGCACACTTTTACTTTGTTGCCTAAGTTCTCAAAACTGAGTTGGCAGTTTATCGGTTGGTATGTTTTTTGAGCAGGTTGTTTCATATAAAGGAAAGCGTGTGACCAAGACAAAAATATATCTTCAATGTATATCTTCTGATGAAGAGCGCAGTTTGATCGTCAATGCATTGGACACTGCCGGGATTGACATTGTCTGTTCTGATACATCCTCGGAGGATGTTATTCAGCTTTTGGTTGTAGGTGATGGTTTTTTCCCTTCGTTTTCTTTGCTGCCTAAACCAGATTTGCTTATTCATTTCTCAAATCATCCTTTCTCTTTGACGGACATCGAGGTATTACGATGGCCGGGCAGTGTAAAAGAGTGCGCGCAATTACTGCGTAATTGGTTTATGCCACCGCATCTGTCGGCAGCCGTCGGGCTTAACATGATTGGCTCGAGTGAGTCCTTGCGGAGCTTGATCACTGTCATAAATCGGGTAAGTAGTTCGGATGCGCCTGTCCTGATTCAGGGGGAAACAGGAACGGGTAAAGAAGTTGCTGCGCGGGCTATCCACTATCTCAGCAACAGGGAAGCGGGTCCTTTCGTGCCGGTTAACTGCGGTGCATACAGTGATGACCTGTTTATTGCAGAACTTTTTGGGTTTGAGCGTGGTGCTTTTACCGATGCAAAAAAAAATCATACAGGTTTTATTGAGCAAGCGGATAAGGGAACACTCTTTCTTGACGAAGTTGACAGCCTGTCACCCAAGGCTCAGGTTGTATTGTTACGTTTTCTACAGGATAGGGAATATCGTCCATTGGGTGCAGAGAGTTATAAGCGAGCGAATGTAAGGATTATTGCGGCGAGTAACAAATCGACCCATTACCTCCTGTCTGGTGAGCATTTCAGGGAAGACCTGTTCTATCGCCTTGATATCCTGTCAGTCAATATCCCCCCGTTGCGTCAGCGTGCTGATGATATTCCGCAGCTTTGCCAGCATTTCCTGGCGCGGTTCAGTCAGGAATATGGTCGACCGGTTAAGGTGTTATCCAGAGAAACTCTCGCCTGGATGTCGGTTTATGACTGGCCCGGTAATATTCGTGAGTTGGAGAATTATTTACATAAATTATTTGTGTTAACCGAATCGTCAATCATTGATGTCGTTGACGTAAAAGGGCTTCCTCAATCAGGTGCTGTGGAAAAAAGTTGTCCGGAAAATTCCGTTTTCTCTGGTGATAATAAAACACTGGACTCGTTCCAGCGGGAAAAAGCGCGTGTTATCGAGGAGTTTGAAAAAAATTATATCCGTAGCCTGTTACAACGATGTGCGGGGAATATCTCCAAAGCTGCTCGTTTGGCAGGCAAAGAGCGACGAAGCTTTACTCGCCTGATTGAAAAATACGGTGTCGATAAAAACCAGTTCCAGTCAGACCGATTTTCTACCTGAGCCACGGGTATTATCCGCCAGTTAAATCTCTCCCGGTAATTTTCCGACCTCTCTTATCACCTTGCATCAGCACACAATCGCCTAGCGGCATTGAGTGGCTGCTGTCTATTCGCTAGAAAAATGTGAGGTATGTTTGCCTCACCTGTGGTCATAGCGCCTCATCGATATTATTGATAACTGAGGTTCTTTTGCCTCATCCAGATTGCCCGCTCCTGCTAAAGCCCGCGTAAATCAAGACTTTTCCAAAAATAATACGTTTGGCATGGGTTTTGAAATGATAACGCTGTGAATCCATGGCCATGAGGAATGCTGAGTGATACAGGCAGAGCCGGACCAGATACGGTCAATAGCAGACATTATCAGACGATATTTATCCAGTTGTCCCGAAGCTTCAGAGACGGTGGAGGGCATAGCGCGCTGGTGGTTGGCTCGCCAACGTTATCAGGATTCGTTGGAATTGGTTCAGCACGCACTTGACTATCTGGAATCGCAAGGGCAAGTCGAAAAAATCAATGCCAGTAAAGGGGTTGTGTTGTATCGCAAGCACCATCGGTTAAACCAGTGCTCGTGATTGTGTTAAAAACTTTATTGACGCTAATTAGCATATAGCAATGAGGAAGCCTAACCATGTCAGAAAGTATTCAAAAAGTCTTGGCTCGACGTCGTCCGCCCCGGGTAAAGATTACCTATGATGTCGAAACCGGTGGCGCTATGGAAAAGAAAGAGTTGCCGTTTATTGTGGGCATACTGGCAGATTTGTCCGGCGATACCCCCACGGCTGAGCGGCTGCCCCTGAAAGAGCGCAAGATGGTGGAGGTTGATTCCGAAATTTTTGATTCGGTGATGGCTTCATTTAATGCCGGTATCACATTTTCGTATCGATTGCCTGAGGATGATCCTGCTGCAGATGCAAAAAAAAGTACGCTGGCATTCAGCAAGCTGGAACAATTCAGCCCGCTTTCTGTTGTGCAGCGATTCGATCCTTTAAAAGAGATTTATGAAAAGCGCGCAGACCTGCGCGATATGCAGGCGCGGATCGAAAGCGATGATGATGTTGAGCGTCTGATTGATGCCAGTATGGCTGATACACCGGAAGGTGAGGCTTTGCGCAAGGACTTTACCAGCGCCTACGATCCGACCGCAACGGATGGCTGGATATCAGCAGACCTGACTGCGGCAGCGAAGGACAACACCCCCGAATCTTACGCGCAGTCGAGCGACAAGCAAAAAGCCGCCGTCAACCGTGCGTTTGGCCGATTTACCCAAATGGTGATAGCAGATTACGACAATCTCAAAGCCGCAGAAGGGAGTGTGGTTAAAAAAATTGACCGGCTGGTTGTGGATCTGGACACCCGCCTGAGCAACATCCTTAATCAGGTGCTGCACGATGAAAATTTCCAGCGGCTTGAAGCCTCTTGGCGCGGGCTCTTTCACCTGGTTGCGCGAGCAGAAACCGGTACGTCATTGAAACTGCGGGTATTGAATATTACCCGGAAAGAATTAAAAGACGATTTGTTCAAGGCGGTTGAGTTCGATCAAAGCCACCTGTTCAAGCTCATTTATGAAGCTGAGTATGGGACTTATGGTGGTGCACCCTACAGTTTATTGCTGGGTGATTACAGCTTTGGTCGCGATCCAGAAAGCATCAGTTTGCTGGAAAAAATATCCCAGGTGGCCGCCTCTGCTCATGCGCCTTTTATTGCAGCCGTCTCGCCCGATATGTTTGGTCTCAAGTCTTTTGACAAACTGGCTAAACCACGTGATCTCGCAAAGATATTTGAAAGCGTGGAATTAAATGAATGGCGTGGTTTCCGCGATCAGGAAGATTCCCGCTACGTCACGTTGACATTACCGCGCATCCTGCTGCGTTTACCTTATGGGGAAAAACGCCTTGCGGCGGATGGTCTTCGTTTTGAAGAGCAGGTTGTGCTCCCTGTCTTGCGTGAAGGCGAAACCTTGCCCGATGTCATTATGCATGATGATTATGAAGAGCATTCCGGTAATGTCGATGCTGAACGTTGTTTGTGGGGCAACCCGGCTTACTTCCTTGCGGAACGAATTACCCATGCATTTACACTTTACGGTTGGACGGCGGCTATTCGCGGTGTTGAAGGTGGCGGTTTACTGGACGGTCTGCCCAGCCTCACTTTTAAGACGGCAGATGGCGACATCGACATGCAATGCCCCACCGAGGTGGCGATTACAGATCGCCGCGAAAAGGAATTGAATGATCTTGGTTTTATCACGGCGTGTCATTGCAAGGGCACCAATCGCGCTGCGTTTTTCGGTGGACAAACCACCAATAAGCCCAAGAAGTACCTCTCTGATTCTGCCAACAGTAATGCCCAACTTTCCGCCATGTTGCCTTATGTGTTGGCCGCCTCGCGTTTTGCGCATTACATGAAGGTAATCATGCGCGATAAAGTGGGACGTTTTATGACGCGCGGTAATGTTGAAAAATATCTTAACGAATGGATTGCGCAATACATCCTGTTGGATGACGAAGCGACCCAGGAAGTGAAGGCGGCATTTCCGTTGCGTGAAGCGCGGATTGATGTCACCAGTATTCCGGGAAAGCCCGGCGCCTACAACGCCACCTTATTCCTCAAGCCGCATTTCCAGCTTGAAGACCTTACGACTTCCATTCGTCTGGTAGCTGAGCTGCCGGCTTAATCAAGGGGATTTGACTCATGGATTTAATCTTATTACAACCTGGTAACGCGGAAGGTATTTTTGGTGCGGGGGATTCCAATACCTGGACCACTGGCGGTAGCCTGATTGACAAGCCCGGCCTGACCGAAGACCTGGGTAAAAACTTTGGTCAGTGTATTGAATTGGTATCTATTCACCAGGGCATGAAGCAACAGGTTACCACCGATGTCAGTAATTCGGCGCGCACCTCCGGTCGTCCGATCATTACCGAATTCACTTGTGTGAAATACGTCGACAAAACCTCGGTAAAATTTTATGAGTTTTGCCTGCGTGCGGAACCCATTGGAAAGGGCGCTGATAAACCGACCCGTATTTATATCCTGCGTAATTCCGGTGATAAAACCGCAAACATTCTTACTTTCGAATTGCGCGATGCGTTGATCAGTGAAATTCAGTTCCAATCGCATCCCAACGATATGCCCACCGAGCAATTCAAGCTGAATTTCACGGAAATTTTGTGGACCTACACGGTGCAAAATGCGGATACCTCCCTGGCGGGCAACAAGATGTCCGGCTGGAGTGTGTCACGCAACCGACCCATCGGACAGTTCACTGATAACTCACCGACGTTCTGATGAGCGACTGAGCACGCTTCAGTCGGGTTGTCCTGAAGCGTGCCCGTTGCGCCATGAGAAATGTAGGAATGGCGAGTTGAAACGTGCATCGAGGCCATGCTGATGAAGCTCCTGTTTGAACGCCTGTGTCATGAAACTGACTGGAATATCAAAGAAGCCGTGCGCGAGTCAGTTTTGCAGCTCACCGCAACAGCCATACTGAAAAACAAGGACGCACCACCGGGCATTCTGAATTTTGGTGTGCCTCATGTCGTGGAGCTAGGGCCAGGTGATGCAGCGCTTGAGCGTTACGGTGAAGCACTGTCCCAGCGGATTTACCAGTTTGAACCACGGCTTAAGCAGATTGCTGTCGATGTGGTCGATGGCCAGTTACATATCAGTGCGCAATTGCGTGATCAGGCAGATGAATCTGTCAACTGGAGATTGGGCGAATAATGTTATCGGATGAAACCCTAAAGCGTTATTTCCTCGAAGAGCTGGAATACCTGCGTACCGAGTCGGTGCGTTTTGCCGGCGATTACCCGGAGGTGGCGCATGAGCTTTCGCTGAACCGTGAACGCTCCGGTGATCCTCATATTGAGATGATGTTGCAATCCTTTGCTTATCTCACCGGGCACCTGCGTTATCAGATGGATCTGGATGATGCCTTATTACCCAATCAGTTACTGGCCGCATTATCGCCCCACCTGGAAGCGCCATGGCCTGCCGCATCAGTGGTGCAGTTTGATGTGATCCAGGGAAATTTTGCCAGCGTGCAATGTGTTAAACGCAATACGCCAATGTCCACAGAAATTGATTTGCATGGCAAACGTTATCCTTGCCGTTTTATTACCCGTTACGATACGGAAGTCTGGCCGATAGAAGTAACCCGGGTAACGATGCCACCACACAATTTAATCAGTGCGGTAAAACCTGGCAGCGGTGTCTTTGCAGCACTGTGCGTCCACTTGCGTACATTCCAGGGTTTTCGCTTTGATGGCTTGCCCTTGCAGCGATTATCATTTTATTTGCATGGTCCGGATCGCTTTCGTTTGTACGATCAATTGCAGAATCATTTGCAGGGCATTCTGGTGCGCAACCCGGTTGATGACACCTGTTACACCTTGCCTGTTTCTGCATTGACATTTAAAGGTCTGGATACGGAAGATTCGCTTCTGCCCGGTGATGCCGGGGTTAATCCGGGCTTGCCGTTGCTGCGAGAGTATTTTCTGTTTCCCGATAAATTCCTGTTCGGTACCTTGCAAGGATTAAGCACCAAAGGCTTTGAGCAGGAACTGGAGATCATCTTTCTCTTATCGCAAGAATGCGAGGTGCCCACAACCGACGCCTTCAAAGTGAATTGCGCACCGGTGATTAATTTATTCCGCCAGGCCATTGAGCCTATTCATTTGCGTGCAACGCGTTTGGAATATCCGGTTACCGGCGATCAATTCCATCATGCACACTGTGAAATTCATTCGTTGGGCGAAGTGTACTTTTTGTATCCTGACGGTACGACCCAGCCGTTGCAGCCGCTCTATGGTGACCGCAACTCACCATTCGGATATTGGGTGGCACGACGCGAGCCTAGCCAATTGCCTTCGGTGACCGGCACAGAATATTTTCTGCGTTTCCTGAATGAACAATTTGAACCGGACTGGCAACCGGGCATGAGTGTGATGGGGCGTGCCTGGTGTACCAACCGCAATTTACCGGAGCGCCTGCCATTGGCGGGCAACCTGCAGATGGATGTGCCCGGGGTCGTGCAGACAGCGCGTATGCTCAAGCGCCCGAGCCGCCATCAATCACCGCAATTAACCGGCGACCAGACCCGCCGCCTGGTCGCGCAACTGAACAGCCACTATCTACCCTTGCGTTCTGGCCAGGAGGGCCTTGAGGCACTGCGTCAATTGCTGGTTCAACACCTGCCGGCGGACCAGGCGGGCGCGCGCCGGCAAATTGCGGCACTCCTTACCTTGACGTGCCGAATGGTGGGGCACCACGTTGGCGATGAAGCCTGGCGTGGTTACTGTCACGGCACTGAACTGACCCTGGCAATCAATATTCATTATTTTGACCGCGCCAGCGTGATGCTTTTTGGCGAAGTACTTAATGAATGCCTTGCGCATTTTGTACCGCTGAACAGTTTTATCAGCCTTGTCCTGCGTGATGCAGATGGGGAATTGATCAGGCGTTGGCCTGCCAGGGTAGGTACACAATGTCTGCTCTAGCATCGGTCGAACATAAAACCTACGCCGGGCTGAATTTGCTGCAGCTTGTGCGGCGGCTCCTGCCGTTGCCCCTGCGCGATGGCTCGCAGGTAATGAAGCACCTGGGCGATCACATCCGTTTTCGAGCCCACCTGGGTTACGAACACCCACAGCACCAGGTGGCCTGTGTGGATGTGCGGACCACGCCAGTGCAGATCTATTTAAACCAATACATCCTCGCCGGTCTCCTCGGCACCTTGCCGGCACCATACCTGGAGCTGTGTTACCAGCGCGCCCGCGAAGGCGACGGCGCCATGGCGGCCTTCCTGGATATGTTCAATCACCGCATCAATACCCTGCGTTACTGGATGATGGTGCGCGCCAATCCAGACCTCGGCCTGGCCAAGGATCAGTTGCCCTTGCCCGGTCGCCTGATCAACGCCATTAACGGTGACCAGGCAGGCCCATTGAACCCCCGCCAACTGCTCGCCATTGCCGGGTTGCTCAGCCATCCGCGCCGCAGCCACAGTTTTGTGCAATCGCTGTTGCGCCGCCTGATCGGTTTGCCCTTGCAGTTGCAACCGTTTCGCGGTGGCTGGCTGCCGCTGGACAAGGAGCAGCACATTGCCCTCGGGCTGCAAAACAGCCGGCTTGCCCAGACCACCGTGATCGGCACGCGTTGTTGGGATCAGCACAAATCACTGCGTCTGTTGATCCAGGTTGAAACCTACGAGCAACTGATTGCCTTTCAGCCGAAGGGTGAGCGCCATCAGTGGCTGTGCGACCTGGTGCGCTGGATTACCCATTACCGCTATGACATAGAGGTGTGCCTGAGCCTGCCCAAAACCCACCAGGCGTTGCCGCTGCATGCGCACCCGGAAGCGGGCAAAGGCCTGCGGCTCGCCTACACCAGTTGGCTTTACCAGAGCGCACCGGAGATGGCGGCGCGCAAGCAATGGCGGCTTAACACCAGCATGCCCGCGCAGGCGGATGCCGAGCAATGGCAGCTGACATTCACAATCCCGGCGCTGAGGTGAACATGACGATTCCAGCACACACGTCGGTCGGCCGGACCGCTATCAGCAAGCAGGGTAATAGCAACCTGTTTACCCATGTCGCCATCTGGCTGGCCGACGGGAGAATTCTGGGGCGTGAACATCTTCGGCTGGAGTCAATCCAGGGACGGGAGGGGGTTTCTCAGCCCTTTGAGTTCCAGTTGGAGCTGCGCGCTAACACCAACCCGGATGACGGTGACCCGCTGGACTTTGACCAGATCATCGCGCGACCCATTACCTTTGGGGTAAATTTGCCGACCGCCGGCAATAACGGTGACTTCTTATTCGATCAGGCCTTGACCGGTAATGCGGTAGAAGAATTGTCGTTATTTAACGGCATGATCGCCAGTTTCTCACTGGCAGAGCCGGGGGTGTACCGGGCCACGGTACGTCCGGATTTATGGAAGCTCAGCCTGACCAACCAATATCGGCTCTACGGTTTGCAGACTATCCGTGGGGTTATTGAAACCCTGCTGCGCGAACACGCGGTTCGCTTTGATACCCAAAGTCTGTCGCCCGATAGCAACCTCGCGCTTAATCGTGTGCAGGACTGGTTGCAGGCCGGGGAGTCAGACCTGGAGCTGATCACGCGCCTGATGGAAAAGGCGCACCTGTATTATTACTTTGTCCATACCGGCAACAGCCATACGCTGGTGCTGGCCAATGCGCCCAAGTACCCCATGATGCTGGCCGGGCGTCCACTGCGTTACACCCAGACCAGCAGTGCGCCGTTAGGTGGCCAGCAATTCGATGTCATCACGCAGTACCAGTACCAGAAGACCCTGGCCAGTTCCTCGGTACAGGCGGTGTTCAGCACCGCGCAGGTGGCATCACAACTGGACTCGGTGGCCGGTTATACCAGTTATAAACCGGGTGCTTCCCCGAGCAAGGGCAAGCTGCCGTTCAATCTTTATCGCGTGTATTCCTATGGCGGTGGCACGGCGGAAGTAGATGCCCACGCCAAGGAGCAGGCGCAAATGCTGGATACGTCGCGCTCCAGCCTGTCCGGCACCAGCCAGTGCGCCTTGATGCGCGTTTGCCACCAATTTGAGATGGCTATGGAGCAGGACGCGCGTAATGTGCCGGAACTGGTGCGCCCCAGCCTGGATGGCAAACGGTTCGTGCTGACCTCGGTACAACACCAGTGCAGCCTGGATGGCGGCTATTCCAACCAGTTTCAGGCCACGGAAGCCTCGCCGGATACCCTGGTAACGCCCTTTGAACTGCGCAATACGCATCAGGGCAGTATCCTCGCCAGGGTAGTTGCCCACGACTCCGGCGTACCGCCGCGCGACTGGCGCTATTACGATAAAACCAACTTTTCGCCCAATCTCAACACCTACACCAACTACTTACCGCCGACCCAAACCCAGGAATTCCAGGGGGTATATGTTGTGTTTTCCACCGACCTGGCCGGTACCGCCGTGTGGGTGCGGCTGGCGTCGCATATGCAGGTGATCCCGGAGATCAACGCCATGGTGTGGGTCTCCCGCTCCAACGATAACGGCGAGATTCCGGAGATCCAGAGTATTGTGCAAAACAACGGCACCATGACCGTCACACCGTCCCATTGGATGGCGAATACCCATGTGGGCAACAACTACTCCACCAGCTACAGCGACAGTAAATCCATTCGCTTTCCTTACAGCCTTGGAGTGGATCTAGCACCGGCGGTGGCGATGGTGGAGGACCGCTACAGCAAAGGTTCGCAGCTGTCGCCCAAATTCGAGGGCGCGCAACAGTTTCGCGATGTGAGCTATTCCATCGGCGGCGGCTTCGGGTATTCGGCGGCGAGCCACGGGCGCGGCGACATACTCAATGAAGGTCACTCCATTGGCTGCACCTATAACAAAAGCGATGGCGAAGAAACCAAAAGCTGGACGACCTATGACCTGGCCTGGAGTGAATCCAACCATCAGGTTGTGGAGAGTTACCAGACCATCAGCGATCGGCAGTACAGCAAGTCCACCATCGGCAACACAGAATCCCACACCCATATCAAGGGCAGCAGTACCAGTTACCAGACCATGGATGGCCCGGTGCTGAGCTTCAGCACCCATAACAATTTGCTCAACAGCACGTCGCTGTTTAACGGGCCGGTAACCAGCGAGACCACCCATAACATGCCAGTGGGCAGTGTAACGGTCTACAACGTGACGGCGCCGGTAATGAGTAATACCACTTATTTTGCTCCCGTCAGCAACACCGCCCTGCACAACGCGCTCGTAACCAGCACGACCACCCATAACGGCGCCGTGGTAAGCACCACCACCCACAATGGCGGTGTGTCCAGTACCACCACTATTAATGGGGTGCAGAACAGCGTCAGCACTATTACCACCAGCAGCAGTACCTCAACGGTTGGCACAAGCAACAGCACGTCGATTATCGGCAGCAGTGCCAGCAGCAACATGATCGGTAGCAGCGACAACACCCATGTTATTGGCGTGAGTACTAACAGCAGTATCACCGCCAAGTCGGACAATACCTCCATGGTGGGCGTCAGTACCGATATGAATATGATCGCCAGCACCAGCAGCCTGAGCATGATCGGCACCAAGGCAGGATTGAGCGTGGTAGGTGCCAGTGCTGAACTCAGCTCCATCGGCTCGGTGGAAAGCATCAGCGCCATAGGCACAAACAACACGGTCACCTCAATCGGTGGCGGCTTGCTGGTTAACATGGATCCTCGTGTGCAAAGTGCAGTCACGGGATTGCGCGCCGAGATCCTTACCGCACTGAAGGCGATCATCTGATGCGCGCCGTCATCAAACCCATGACCCTCGGCCTATTGGCCAAGCCCTACGGCTATAAAGGGCAAATGCACCTGGCCGTCAGTGCGCTGGCGTTTTTCCGTTTGGGTGAATCCCCCGCGCTGATTCCTGAGCATCAGGCCTGGCCTGTTATTACACCGGCTTTGCCTGCACAGCAGATGCTTGATGAAATCATGCCCAAGGCCTGTGCCGACGTGTTACTGGCTGGTACCGCCCACGCCCCGGAGGGAAAAGCGGTCAAGGAGATGATGGTTTCCCTGCGTTGCGGCGAGGTGGATAAATCCCTGCGGATTACCGGTGACCGCCAGTGGCGTTACGGCCTGGTTCCGCTGCAACAGGTCGACGCACCGCTGCCGTTTACGGCTATGCCGCTGGACGCCACTCGCGCCTGGGGGGGCAAGGATTACCCGGCTAACCCGCTGGGATGCGGTTACACCGACAGCCGCTGGCCGGCATTTTTCAAACGTAACCAGGGCGTGTTGCCCAATATCAGCCTTGCGGGGGAAGTCCGTCGGCCGGGGCGCCGCCGCCACGCCCCCGCAGGATTTGGCCCTTGGCCGATCAACCATCCGGCCCGGCGCAGGCTGGCGGGTAGCTACAACAAACGCTGGCTGAAAGAAGATTTCCCCGGCCTCGCACGCAATATCGACTGGCGCTTTTTCAACATGGCGCCGCCGGATCAACGCCTTAAAAGGTTCTTTAAAGGTGATGAACCCTATTGCCTGACCGGATTGCATCCACTCCAGACTGAGTTGACGGGCAAATTGCCGGGTATCAAGGCTCGGGCATTTATCCGCACCGAGCGCGCGCCTTTTGCCGAGGTACCGCTTGAGGCCGATACACTGTGGTTCTTCCCCGACCAGAACCTGGGTGTGCTGATATTCCACGGCCACCATCCCATCGAAGACAGTGAAGCCCAGGATGTGCAGGCCGTGATGCTGGCCTATGAGCGGCTGGGCGAAGCCCGTCGTCTGACGCACTATCAGGAGGTGCTGCAACTGCGCCTCGACCCGGCTACCCGCCACCTGCACGTCTTTAATGACGCACAGCTCACCATGCCGCTGACCCCGCAGCCAGCCGCAATAAAACCTGCCGTTGACGTCCGTCGCCAGGCGTTGCAGGCACGCCTGGATGAAATGGAGGCAGATTTCTGGGCGGCGGCGGACATGGAAAAGCCAGCGGATTACACCCCGCCGGTCTTGCCTGAACCCTTGTTGCCCGATCCGCAACTGCCAGATGGCTCGCTGGATTTCACCGCCTTGATGGCCGCTGCGGATGCTCAATTGACCCGAGCCAAAGCTGACGCCGAGGCGGAGCAGGCGGCTATGCAAGCGCAGTGTGATGCGGAGCTGGCAAAACTTGAGCAGCCGATGGCGGAAACGGAAGCATTGGTGACGGCGGAGGAGGCTCTGGCTCGGGCAAATCCTCAACAACAACTGGATGCCGAACTGGCGCGCCTGCCACTGCAGGATTTATCGACCGAGCAACAGGATGAGCTGGTACAGGCCATCGCCCAGGGAATAGCCCAGGGCAGGGCATTGCGGCGGCTCGCGCAGGAGCCCATCAGCAAACCCATTACCGCTGACGCCGCGATAGCGCTGGCACAGTTGGTGGATAGCCAGGTGCAACAACATCTACCGCTGGCGGGTTTTAACCTCGCCGGTGTCACCTTGGTCGGGCAATCCTTTGTCGGTATGAACCTGGCAGAAGTGAATTTTGAGCGCGGTAATTTTTCGCATTGCGATTTCAGCAATGCCGACCTGCGCGGCGTTTCCTTTGTGGGCGCCACCTTGAGCCATTGCCGCTTTCAGGGCACACAAATGAAAGACGGTAATTGCTCCGGTGCAAGTATCACGGCGTGTGAGTTTTCTGCAGCACAGCTACAACACAGTCAATGGAGCAAGACACAACTGCATGGCTGTCATTTTTCTCACGCTGATTTGAGCGGTGCCAGTTTCAGGCATGCGCACTTCGTTGCCAATCAATTTCCCTTTGCCACGCTCGACCAGACCATCTGGGCAGACGTCACAACCCGGGACAATCAATGGGATAACTCCAGCGCGCAACAATTTGCGTGGCTGGGGTGTGAGCTTTCCGGTTGCACGTTTAACGGCATCCGTTGGCAACAGGGCGCTTTTTTAAACTGCGTAACAGAAGGTCTGGTATTGGCCGATGCACAGTTGGAAAAAATCCTGATTACCGGTGAGGCAGATAAAAGCCTGTGGAGCGCCACTGATTGGCGCGGCGCAAAGCTGGTGCAATGTGGCTTTCGTCAAACGCATTTCAAGGGCGCTGATTTTACCCGGGCGAATTTTTCAAATTGTGATTTCGGCAATACCAGGTTACAGCAACTTATTGCTCGCCACGCGTTGTTTCATCAATGCATCCTGATGGGCGCTGCTGCGCCTGATGCTGATTTGCGCGGGGCGGACTTGTGCAACAGCCTGGCGATGAAGATGAATCTCTCCGGTGCCGACCTGCGCGATACGCAGTTGTGGCGTGCACACCTTTGGCAAGCGCAATTAGCGAATGCCCGCACCGACAATGCCTGGCCATCCAAACAATTGGAGGTGGCCGCATGACCTACGATGAATTGCTTAAAACCCTGCGGCTCGGTAAACCGGTGCAGCAACAGACGCTGAGTGATCTCGACCTGGGACAGTTGCGGCAGGAAACCGCCATCTTTACCGAGGTACATTTTCACAATGTGCGCTGGCAAGGCGCGCAGCTGACACAATGCATCTTTACCCGTTGCCGTTTTACCCAGGATATTGACCGGCACTTGCCTGAAACTTTTAGTGACTGGCGCAATGTCAGGTTGCACGGCTGCCATTTTGATCGGTGCGATCTCAGCCATTCGCAATGGGCCGGTCAATCGCTCACCACATGCACGTTTAATCAATGCAACCTGAGCAACAGCAATTGGCAAGCTGCTCAGCTCTCGCAAATGTCCTTTACCCAATGTGATTGTCGACAGGCTTCCTTTACTGACGCGCGGGTGGAACGCAGTTTTATCAGCGATTGCGTCAGTGAGGGCATTGACCTGACGCGGGTGGTGGTGGAAAACATTGTCTGGATCGGGAATGACTTTACCCACGCCGATATAACCGGTTCCTGCTTTCACCGCTCGCTGTTGTTGAAGAGCCGTTTCCAGCAGAAAAACCTGCGAGGTGCCGTCTTCGTGCGTTGCACCTTAAACCAGTCGCACTTTCACCAAGTGCAATTTCAGCAGGCACAACTGACCGAAAGCCAGTTCGGCGAATGTCATTTTAGTGAATGCAATTTTTCAAACAGCCAGGCAAACAGCGCGCAATTTGTCGGCGCTGAGTGCACAGACTGCAGCTGGGATGAAGCGCACTTAACCGGCACTATCTGGAAGCAGGCCCGGCTGGTGAATTGCCAATTCAAACAAGCGCAACTGGAAAAAAGCTTTTGGGAACTGGCTGGTTTGCAGCAGTGTGACTTCACGGATGCACAATTATTTCTGGCAGATTTTTCCTGCGCACAATTAACAGAATCAGTATTTGACGGTGCGGACTTACATCGCGCCAAACTGCATCAACTGGAATCTTATAAATCCCAACTACGTTCTGCGCACTTGAAAGGCGTCAGTTGGACCGACCAAGATCGTCTGCGCGGTGAACAGCGCGCACAGCAGGAGTTCAGCCAATGAATGCACGCGTGACATTTGCCTTATCCGCGACTGAGCGGGAATACCAACCAGCTGTAGAGCAATGGTTTGATTTAGTGCTGAGCGCCGAGGGCGAGCACTGGTTGCTCAGTAGCGGGCGACGGGCAAGGGCAGCACTTTCCTGCTTGCTCGTGCCCGCTAATGGTGACCGGGTGGTGTGTACTGGCAACAACACCGAAGTATTTATCACCGCTATTGTGCAACGCTCATCGACGCAACCGGCCACCCTCGGGCAATTACATCAGCCGCTGCGACTCCATGCATCTGAATTAACGCTCAGCGCCGGTAAAAAACTGTTACTGGGTTCTGCTGGTGATTGCGATATCAACGCCATGCGCGGCAGCTTGTCGATCAACTGCCATCACCTGATTACCCAGGTGGCGGCTAGCTGGATTCAATCTGCCGCGCATTGCGTGGCGCGCTTCGGTGACTTAACGACGACGGTAAAACAATTGCTGCGCACCCACGCGCAACGGCAACTGATTACTGCCGAAAAAGAGTTGAAAGTGGATGCTGATGTTATTCATATGGGGTGAACTATGTTTTCAACTACTCAGATTGGTGCAATGGGTTTGGGATTTCCGGATGTTTGTCTGACGCCGGCGGGTCCGGCGGTGGTGCCGATTCCTTATCCGAATATCAGCCAGTCCATGGTGCATATTCCCAATAATTTTAAACAGTTTCACGGTGGCGGTTCGGTACACAACTTACTGACACCGGGCACTATCACCAATGGTGATGAAGCTGGCGCAGCTACGGGCGTTGCATCTGGCACAGTCATCGGGCCGGAAACCTATTTACTGGGCAGTTTTAAGGTGTTTAACGGTGTCGCGCCCGGCGCGCGCATGACAACGCTGACCTTGCAGAACACCACCAATGCACCGGGCGTGACAGGGTTGCCGAGTCCTAACAATGTTTGTTATCTGGGATAGGCCATGAATTTTTTCCCTGAGCCTTTACATGATCGAATGCAGCGCGCTTTGCTCCTGCTGGTATTTCTAGCGGTCACGGGATGCAGCATGGTGAGCCACTGGTGGCGTGACACAACAGCATTGAAAACAGTGAATGTTCAGGCGAGTGACGATGTAAATGACTTCAGTGCAGTGATGGTGGACCTGGTGTTTGTGCACGATAAAGATCTGGTGGCACAACTACCGGATAACGCGGCGGACTGGTTCAGTCGGAAACAGGGATTATTGTTCAAGTACCCAAAGGAACTGTCGCTGCGCAGTTTACAGGTGCCGCCCAATTTTCGTGAGCAAGGCATTGCATTACCAGGAAATTATCGTGATGCACAACGGGTGTTGGTCTACGCGAACTATGTAAATCTCCAGGGCCAATTGCCACTGGAAATTACCGATTACCCTGTTATCAACCTTGAGTTAGAAAAGGATAGGGTTGTTCTTACACAACCTGATTAATGCACGCTATGGAATCTCTATTAATGCCTTACATACCGATTTCCGATCCACTGCTGTGGAGCGAAGGCATGTTGTTGACGCCGCAGCACTTCCAGCAGAGCGATCTATATCAAGAGAAGCAGCGCCTTTTCATGCTTCAGCAAGTGCAACCGTATTATTGGGGGCTGAGTGATCTTTCGCTGAAAAAAACTGAACTGGAAGCCGGGCTGATACAGGTAGAGAAGCTTGTCGCCATCATGAAAGATGGTTTATGCGTGCAATTCGGCAAGCCCTGGTTCCGTCCTTACGATTTACAACTTGATATCAGTCAACATGCCGATATCAAGCGGCGTCAATGGGTGATGATTCATTTGCTGGTGCCGTTGCGGGTGGATGGTGCGGCGGCGGAAAATGCCAACATCCGCCGGTTTAAGACTGTGCAGGGTGATATGGCCATTGATGATACCAACACCGATGGGCGCGTTGCTCTGGATCGTTTACAGATACGTGCGCAACTGTGGGCTGGTGATAATCCCCCGGCGCAATATGAATCCCTGCCGTTGTGCAAGGTCGCGCTTACGCCCAATGGCAATTTTGAAATTGTCAACGGCTATTTGCCGCCCTTGCTGCGCGCCAGTGCTGCCGATTTTATCGGCGATAAAAAATCCCTTAATTATCGTTTGAAGAAGTTGATTGAAAAGCTGCGCCACAATGCCAATTACCTGGCCACCACCCAGCAGTTGCACGCGCAAAATTTATTAGCCTTTACTACGGCTTTACCGCCCCTGGAGACGCTGGTAAATTCGCGCATGGCGCATCCGTTTACGCTACTGGGTGCCTTGGCCGGTGTGTACGGTTGCATGTGCGCATTGCGCGCTAATCCCTTGCCTGCGGAAATTCCTGCTTACGATCATCACCAGGCGGCGAAGTCAATTTATAAAGTCGTGCAACAGATCCACGAGTTGATCGACAGTATTCCATTGTCTTACAAGCTGTATCGTTTCCAAAAACGTAAAAACAATATCTTCGGTTTGTTTATGCCGCAAGGCTGGAATACCGAGCAAGTCATCATAGAAATTGTTCCCGCGCAGGGGCAGTCACCAATCGAAGCCGAAGAGTGGTTGAACAATGCGCGTATCGGTTCGCGGCCAGTTATGGAGTTGTTGCGGCGGCAACGTTCACCCGGAGCCTGGACCGGAAAATTATCCCAGGAGATACGGCTCCGCTATACCCAGCGATCCCAGGCGCAATTGTATGAAGTGCGCAATTTAATGGTGGGCGGTGAAGACCGGGATCAACCGGCAATTCAAAGTGAACAGCCGCTAATCATCTGGGGCGATAACGATCTCCAGGCACCGGAGGCAATTTTGTTATACCGGCCAGCTAAATCTCCGGTGGGAGATGCAGCATGAGATGGGTCAATCGCTTTCTGGTGACTTACGAAGCGCTCTACCGTATTGCTGAAACCCTATCCTCCGGTGAGCAACTGGATGACGCTGCCGATGCATCCAATACCACGCAAGTACTTGCATTGAGTACGGCCCAACGAATGGCGGCGATCCTCGACCGGCACCTTTACAGCAGTGACCCGGCAGAGCAACCTCTGATGAATGAACTGCGTTATGCATTGGCGGCATTAGCCGATGAAATGTTGTTATTCCAGATCAATTGGCCCGGGCAGGATTATTGGTGTGATCATCTGCTGGAGGAAAAATTATTTGGGACATCCATCGCCGGGCGCATGATCTTCCAACGTATCAAAACCCTCGGCAAACGGCATAGCGATCCCAAAGATAAAGATCAGTTTGCCAGTATCTATCTTATGGTTCTGCAGCTTGGGTTTTATGGCGAATGCCGCCATCAACGCGAGCGCTTGACGGAATACCAGCTCATGCTCAACCGTTTGCGCTTTCACCCGGACTTACCCCGGCTGGCATTTGCCCAGGCTTATGAGCATCCGCTATCCGGTGCCTATCCGCAAACCTTGGGTGCCATGTCGCGCTGGTGGCGTTGGGTGGGTGTGGCGATGCTTGTGTATTTAATCCTGGCGCTGATCATCTGGGTTAGCGCAGTACAGATTTTTGCCGGTATTTACGATGAACAGATAACCGGTGCGGCGCAAATAGAACTGCGTATGACTACGGCTGGAGCAGAATCTGCTGCATTCGACATTGATCACGCGGTATCACTCGTTCAATGGCAAGGTGGTTTATGAGCCCGTGGATTTTCTATCTGCTGATTGCTCTGGCCATCATCCTGTTGATGGTGATAGTCGCGCTGATTGTGCGGGCACGGTTCGTAGCAAAACAAATCCTGACAGATCTCCTGGCCGTGTTGCGTCGCCGCAAAAAGGTGAAGGATTTCTGGGGTGGACTTGAACAACTCCTCAGTGATTTATATACCCATCGGGCAGGGCGATATGATACGCCCTGGTTTATGTTACTGGGCGAACCTGACAGCGGTCGTTCGGAGTTGGCACGCGCCTTGGCTCTGGGTGATAAAACCCACCCGCTGTTGAAATTGATTAACCGCTCCGGTACCAGGGATGCATGGCAGATCCTGGAGCAGGGCATCATCATCGATGGTCAGTTTCTCGGGGAAAATAAGCAGGGGCTGAAAACTCTGTTACAGGAAATCAATCAGATCCGACCCGAACGCCCGCTCGATGGTGTGATTGTTACTGTGTCCGCTGAGACCTTGTTGACCCAAGGGCGCACACGCTTGCGTACCCAGGCGCGCTATATCCACAGTTTGTTATGGTTGTTACAGAAAGAACTGGAATTTGTATTACCCATTTATATCGTCATCACCAAGACGGACCGGATTCCCGGTTATCGTGAATTCTGGCGGCAGTTCCCGCAATTCCAGCAACAAATGTTTGGCTGGTCCAGCCCCTACCACCTTGAAGCCAAATTTGAGAACCATTGGATAGCCACCGGGTTGGAATCCATTGTCCAACAACTTTATTGCTTGCAAGCCAATGCCCTGGCAAAACCCGATCAGAATGCATTAACGCTGACCGAGGCGCGTAACTTTATTCTATTTCCTCGCCGTCTGGCGAATGTACAAGAAAATTTAAGCTGGATGCTGGAGCAAATTTTTGACGATGTTATTTTTTCCAGCGGTGCCAGTGTACGCGGATTTTATTTTACCGGGCGCATGGACGAGACGCGCGCGCCAGGTGCTATTAAAGAGTTAATTGAGAAAAAATGTTTTGCAGAAAAAAACCTGGCTAAACCCCTGCGTTTCGCACTTTGGTCGCGATCCTTGCGTTTACATAAAACCCAGAAATGGGTTTGCTATGGGTTGGGTATTTTATTTTTGTCTCTGGTCTACAGCTTTTTTGATCTGAAACAACAGGTCGATCTTCAAGTTGAAGCGGTGAAGATGCTGCAGGTTTACAGTAGCTATGCAGAAAACCTGGATGATTGCATCAGTGCAGACGATTACTTTCGCTTGCTCCAACCTATCTCAAAAATCCATGCGCGGGTGACCTACTGGAATATTCCTTA
This sequence comes from uncultured Cellvibrio sp., assembly GCA_946481735.1. The sequence goes on along the minus strand of CAMLOU010000020.1, from coordinate 7,050 downwards.
TTCATGGCGGGAAAGCAACATCTCCACCCGCCCGCTCGATACCATTGCTCGTGATGCATTTGGCGGTGTGATTCTGCCAGCATTTAAATGCTGGCTGGAGACCAAAGCCGATACCCTGGTAGCTGCCGATAATAATCCGGAGGTGGCAACGGATGGTAACGTAGATACCGAATTTTTTAATTACGCATTGGAAGTGCTTGCATTTGAATATCACGAGTCTTTATTCAGGGAGATCACTCATACCAATAGCCGTGCCCAATCCCGGGAAGTGTTGGAAGCATTTCATAAACTGACTCAGTACCTCTATAACCGTCCATTACCTGACAGCCTGATTACCAACAACAGTGCATTGCTGAAAGCCTTGCTGCAGGTCAGCTATCGGGATCAGGTGCATGTTTCGGAAGACTATCACCAGGTCGTGAGCGGCCGTTTGCGAAATGGTGCGGAAAACCTGCGCACGTCATTAACCTCTGCTATCGGTAGAGGCGAAACCTTACTCGATAAATTTTCCCGTCCGGATACCGTAACGCGAGCAGATGTAAACGATTTAATGGCCTGGAGCCACCGGGTTGAGGAGGCTTGGATAGGTGCGACGGAAAGTGAGAACCCCTGTGCCAAAATTTTTGTCCGGATGGATACGTTATTAAAAGCGCTTGGAAAATTTGATGAGCACAACGTCAGTGGTCTGGAAGCAGCTGTACAAGCCTTTACGCCGAGCAATTGTTACATGCCCCTGAAACATCAGTTGCTTGCCTTGCGGTCGGTGGAATCGGTTCCGTTAATGGAAGAAACGGCACAAGGCCTGGTCTGGACTGACCGCTATAATCAGAATCTGCAACAGCTTGAAGCGCTGACAGCGCGCGATTTTATGATGGATCATCCATTGGCATTTGCCAGTTGTGATCGGGCGGCCACGATCAACCAGGCCGCGTTGATACAAGCACTAAAATCCCTGCAGTCATATCAGGAATTCATTGCTCCTCCAGTACCCGCACCGAAAACACTGGCGAATTCATCAGCTGATGCAGTTACCGGGCCGCTGGCGGATAACTTTATCAATGCCGTTGCCCGGAGTCAGATCAGGAGCCTGGTCAATTACCAGATGGCCAATGCGATCCAGCCGATCGGTATGACCATCACCCAGGAGCAACTTATTGAGAAAGTCAGTTTTTCCTATAACCAATCGATCAATGAGCTTATTGCGTTGGTGAGGTTATATCAGCAATTGATGCTCGACACATCCGACGCCGGCTGGTACGACTGCTTGAGCAAGATTGCCAGTGAACAGATTAATCAAATTACTCAGCTCTACTTATCCACGTCGGTTTTCTTACCAAAATTGTCACCACCCGAAAGCACGTTTTTATTTACCGATATGGATGATAAGCCTGAGGTCGTAGACTTTTTAAACGCAGAACAAGTTTCTGCCGCGCGTTTGCTGCAGTACGCCAGACCTTACACGCGCTGGTTTAATGAAGCCGCGAGTCTGCACAAGGCGGCCAGCAACACCCAGGTTTTTTTCTGGACGAACTCCGTCAATGAATATGACAATTTTATCCGCTTCAATGACAAGAACAGCAAGTTGGGGCTGTTGCGGGACTATTACACCACCCATTTTGCCGGCGTTACAACAGAGACCTGTTATCAGCAAACCTTTGATGCCGGCGCGTCAGGAAATGACCTGTTCTCTGAGCGTAAAAAGCTCGCTGTCAATGACCTGGCTACGCTGTGTGCCGATACCACTGCCCAATATGTGGCGAAAGATTATCTGGAGCTGGCGGATGCATTTAATCGCCAACTGGCAGGCCGCTACCCCTTTGCCAATGATGGTGCGCAAGATCTCGATCCAAAAGCCTGGGTACATTTTGATGCGAATTATGGCCCGTTAATTACTGCGCTGGATCAACACCTGGCCCAACAGAAAGAAGGGGATCGCTGGTACGCCGTCAAACAATTTATTACCGAGTTGAAGGGTGTACGTGAGCACCTGAATTTGCTGTACCCCAAAGGCTTGCCGAGCAGTGTCAGGATCAACGCGCAATTCCGGCAAAATCCCGGCAACTCCCCCGGGATCGAACAGATCGTGCAATGGATACTGAAAACCCCGGCGATGCAAAGCAGTTTCCCCAATCAGGTCAGTGATCTTGAATGGCTGAGCGGGCAACCTCTACAGGTCAGCATGGCGTGGGCAGAATTGTCCCGGTATACCCCCGTGCGCGATCCGCGTCAGCGGCAGATGGTGGTGCAGAGTAATGCGGTGATGTTTCAACAGGACGGACCCTGGGCCTTGCACCGCTTGATTGATCAGCAACGCGAAAGTGTTACCAGCGATCCGGCGGTGATACCCCTGCGTTTTACCATTCCGGTTGCCGAAAAAACAACAGCGACGAAAACATCACTGAGTGAAACCAGTAAAACGCTTCAGCTACGCGAAGTAAATGCGCAGGTTACCCTGACGTTAGCCATCAAAGGTGAAAGCGCACAATGGCAAACCTGGCCCATGCCGGTGAATTTCCCCCAGCAGGCTCCCGCTATTTAAATGTGACTGAGAGGCATGTGATGGAACCTATCCTTATTAACAATTTGATCAAAGAACAAACCGGTTTTGAATTATCGGCCATGTTAGCGCCCATCAATGAAGAAAATATCGTGGGTGACAACTTGCGTTTTAGCGAAACCTACAAAGCCCTCAAGCAAGCACGACATGCTGACGACCCTTCCATCCCTCGCGGCGAATGGGCCCACGATCTTAAACAGGCCAACTGGGCAAATGCAATTGAGATTGCCGCATCGGCATTGGCAAGCAAAAGTAAGGATCTGCAAATTGCCGTCTGGTTATGTGAGGCGCAGTTGCATCGTTACGGCTTCGCTGGACTGGCGCCGGCATTCCGGATTATCGAACAACTTTGTCGCCATTATTGGCCCACGCTTTATCCCCAGCCAGAAGGTGGTGATCAGGAGTACCGCACCAATATCCTCAGTTGGGCCAATGAAAAATTTATGCCGCTGTTGAGCATTCTTCCGCTAAATCCGAGTGGTCGGCAGGTGCTGGCATGGGAGGACCTGGAGATCGCGATGCGCAATGAGCAGATTCAGGCGCAGGTCAGGGGCAGGGAAGCACTCGAAGGTTTTTCCGTGGCTGATTGCCAGCACATCGTTAACCAAACACCATCGCAAGAATGGGCCGATACCCTGCAGTTTATCGACGCGGGTGTTAATGAAATACGACAACTTTCAACAACCTTAAATGAATTGTGCGGCGAAGAATCACCCTCGCTCGGTAGTATCACCGGTTTACTGAACCACATGGCAGATTTTTTACGCAACGAACTGCACAAGCGTGGTTACACAGCCGCCGCTGTTGACGAAGAAACAACTCATCAGGACATCCCCAAAGAGAGCGGCGTAGATGATGTATTAATGACAGACCCTCGACGCGGACGCATGGAGGCCTACTTACAACTGGAAGCAATTGCAGATTACCTCGCGCATATAGAACCGCATAGCCCGGTGCCCAGCGTACTCAAGCGCATGGTGGAGTGGGGCAATATGAGCACATCGGATTTATATCGCCAGTTATTTGTTCAGGGTAATGGGCAGATCAATATTTTTGATTTGTTGGGGCTGGATAAAAGCGCTGCGTAAATAACGAGTTGCAACAGCAAAGGAGAAGATGATGCATAACAACGATGATGACATACCGCTTGATGGTGATGGCCTTGATGGCTTTCGGTTAACGGTGCAACTGGATCTTGCTGCAGAAAAAGCATCATCCACTACTACGAAGAATCCTCGTGCTGAAGATTCGCCTGCATCTTTATCAAATACAGCGTATTGGCTGGAAAGCCTTAATGCGCCTGTGAATAAACGGATTAAAACCCGCTTCACGCCCGGAACAACATTTTTTGCGTTGCAGCAAGTGGCGGATGAAGAGCAAAAGTTGCTTCAGGCTGAACGGGATGAAATAACCCAAAGTAAAGAAAGACGAGATACCCATTGACGTAAGTGGTTTAAGAAGACGGAGCCCTATTATGCCGGCACAGGCAGCGATCGCAGCGAGTCAACAGGTCGGGCCGTATCATCCAGGTTCGGATAACCTGTTTTCCCTACATCCATTTATCAATAAACCTCATGCTCATCACTGGCTGAATTACATATACCATGAGAAAAGCAACATTCATGCTAATGAGCGCTTATCGATTTTGATGAATTTACGTGATGTCTATCGAGAATATCAAACTAAGCTCGATCATAATGACTGCCAACAGATGGCAGAAATGTGCAAGTACTTGTGTGATTGGAAATTATTAATCGATGTTGTACGGCAAGGACTGGCTTTGGAGCCAGATAGTGTTCAGTTACGCTGTTCTTTGATACAGGCTTGTTGGTGCTTAGGTGATCATCAATTAGCCATTGTATTGTCAAGACGCTATGCGCTGGAGGTTCCTGCGAACAAATTTTTTTATGACTATTATAAGAAAATATCTGCGTGGCAAAGATTCTCTGAAAAAAAGATCCTCACATCATCCGGCTTATTGCATGGTAAGCGCATTTACCTCCAGCCTTTAGGACATCAGCACATTAACGACTTTGCCTGGCAATATGCTGATCCCGGCATTGCGGATCTATGTTGTTTGCCTGAATTCAATAATGACATGCAATGGCATGCCTGGTTGGCGGACGACATGAATGACGCCGCTCGTACAACCTGTGCAGTAATGCACTCGGAATACGGCTTTATCGGGTGTGTAGGATTAATACGCTATAAGCAACTCGGCTTTTTTTATTATTGGCTGGGAAAGGATTTTCAAGGTTACGGCTTCGGGCCAGAAGCCGCTGAACTATTGTTGTTATACCACACTAACCATTTCAATATGCAATCCTGCTTTGCCAAGGTGTATAAATACAATCATCCTTCACTTGGCGCAATTAAAAAATTGGGTTTCACTTTATTGCCTGTTCGTGCAGCTGAGCCATATGAAAAGGAATATTTTTTCTATCGAGGCGTAGAGGAAAATATTCATATTGTTAGACGGGACTTGGAATTATTAATGAAATTCCTGGCAGTAGATATATGTTTTAGATAAGTATGCAGCAGCCATTGTTTACATTAAATTTTGACAGTCAAAGGAGAACATGATGTCCAACATACTTAATGCAACCTCAAAAGCTTTAACAGATTACAGTGGGGCAAGCTCAATAACTGAGGGTTTGCGCACTGTGCATGATAATGCTGGGCCGACAGGTTCGACTTCTGGAGTAGTGCATGGCGCCATGAAAGTTGCGCAAGGTGCCGCCACTCTGAGCGGTGTTGGTACATTGACAGCTGCTTCCATGATGGTGGCAGATCTCGGTATGCAGGCGTACCGGGATGCCCATGATTTAAGCTCACCTGAGATTACGCATGTCTTGAATCAACGACAAGGTGTATTCACTGCTGATCAATGGAGTACGGTCCAGGAGGCGCGCCGTCTATTCACGTTTGCCAAAGCTACGAATCATGTACATCCGTCGATAAATCCCAACGTGAGTGACGATGCTATGCGAGGTGGTCATGTCGTTGTGGAGGATGGTGGTGCACTGGATGCTCGCTTTCGACTGCGGGAACAGAATGGCACCTATGGTGGTGATCGTGGCGGACCGAATAAGCCACGCTATAATTTGCCTTCTTCTCACTACCCAGGTATGGGTACTGTTCAAAGCGAACACCAAATGCCGTCAGACAGAGTTATGAATTTTGGCACTGCACTGCATGGCACCACTCAAGTCGGACCAGGGGCGGATTCCTGGTTTCAAATGGAAGCACATTCTGGTGTATGGAGTAGCAGCGGTGGAATTGGTAGGGCATACACAGATTATGCACTTCATGCTACTGATTTTGTCCGGCACAAAGCGACAACTCAACAAGTTGGGCCTTTGGGTACGTCACCTGTTATGGAAAATAATCCATTACGAGTTTCTTCTAACGATATTATGCGTTCACGGATTGCAACAGCCGCAGCAAATCATGTACGTGCTCAAAATGGCCAAGCGTTATTGACACCATTGGGCTAGACAATGCCAAACGCCTTGAATATTGACTTTAGAACGATACATCAGTTTTTATAAATTTATAGCAGGTGCGAAGATGAGCTTTACTAAATTTCTAAAACCCAATCCCGGATCATATATTCGAGCTTTGACTGTGGGCTCCGCTCTCTATGGTGCGGGCCAGAAAATGATGGAGCAGCACAAAGGTGATACAACCCATACAGATGCTCAGCCGCCCGGGGAACATGATGTGTTTGCACAAGCTCAGCGGCACATACAGCAACGGCAGGAAACCTTACAAACCTTAAGTCCTGTCACGCAATTTTTTAAAGGTTTTAACCCTGCTCAATGGGAGGTTCCTTATCAGGTCAAGCGAGCAACCAAGGTTTTTCAATACGCTACCCAAACTTCAAATGAAGATAGGCGGCAGGACACCATTGACGCAAGCAAGCAAAAAGTAAATGAGGTGGCGCAGGAACTGTGGGATAAGCCTAGGGAAACTATTGATAAGCTTCAGAAAGTAAAATCAGTTGTACAAGGCGTGTCCCGTGAGGGAGTTGACAAGGTAGAGGCAACGCTTGCTCAACACACTGGGATGGAGGCAGCAAATTTGACACGTCAGCTCGGTGCGAATTTTATGATGGGCGCTCCTGCGGCTTTAATACCGGGTATTCCGGGTCTTATCGCCAGAGGAGTAATGGTGGCTAAAACATTGGGTAATGCAGGCCGCTCGATCAATGATATTCATCGTGTTACTGGCAAAGAGGATGGTGTGATCATGCAGACAATAAATCGGCGTCTGGAGACTCACGATAACACCAAAGAAAAGAAATAGTTTTTGAGTATTTCCTCTGCTTATAAATTGTTTATCAATATGAGGTAAAACGATGTTTCCATCTAATACTAACTCTTTTCCTTCCAGCAGCACCTATGAATGGAATCCGGACAGGTCCTGGCCGCCGTCCTATGAAAATTCGCTGATGGACATTCAAACCAACCTTACCAGTGGAAAGAAAACGG
>CAMLOU010000019.1 GCA_946481735.1 uncultured Cellvibrio sp. | reverse complement strand
CACAAGTGTCGCGGTGTACAGGACGTACAGGAGCGACTGAGGACAAGTCCGTTGCTTATCGAAGCCGCAAATAAAAAAGCCCCGATATTGCTATCGAGGCTTTCGAATGTGGTGCCCAGGAGAGGACTTGAACCTCCACGGCCTTTCGGCCACCAGCACCTGAAGCTGGCGTGTCTACCAATTTCACCACCGGGGCAGGGAGTGCTCGGCGTTGTTTGCCGAGGCCGCGAACTATAAATATCCCCTCTTGGGTTGTCAACGGGCTCCCCCCGACTTTTTAGCATTTTTATTTATGCCAAATTGTAAGGATTCCGCGTCTTTTCGTGTGTTTGCGCAGCGCTGACCCTATAATCAGGCTATCTCGGGGCTTGTGATACGAATATCACAGCCTTATCTCAGGTCTAACCGCTTTAAACCCCATTTCCAGGGACCCTTACAGGACATTTATTTTGACGAAACGCAAACTGCCCAAAGCCGACCCTTATGCTCAGCGCGAGGCCGAAAAGTACGAAAACCCCATCCCCAGCCGTGAATACATTCTCGAATTGTTAGATAAGGCGGCCTATCCCGTTACCCATGCCGAGATGTGCGACTTGCTGAACCTGACCGGGGAAGACGAGGTAGAGGCGCTGCGCCGCCGCCTGATCGCGATGTCGCGGGACGGGCAACTGATCAGTAACCGCCGCGACGCCTATGTTCGGCCCGACAAGATCGACGTAGTCCGGGGCCGTGTTCAGGGTCACCGCGACGGTTACGGTTTTGTGATTCCCGCCGAGGGCGGCGAAGACATCTACCTCCATAACCGCCAGATGCGCCGGGTGTTCGACGGCGACGAAGTGTTGGTGCGCCTGTCTGGCCATCAGTACCGCGGCAAGGAAGAGGGCGCTATTGTTGAGGTGCTGTCGCGCAATACCAAGCAGGTGGCCGGGCGCTTCTTTAATGAAGAAGGCGTGCAGTTCGTGCGGCCGGAGAATGTGCGGATTACCCAGGACATCATGATTCCTTTCGGTGCCTGGGGTGGTGCGGAGCCGGGGCAGATCGTGGTGGTGGAGATCACCCAGCAGCCGGATAAAAATCGTCTGCCGGTAGGCCGGGTGATCCGCGTGCTGGGCAATCACATGGCGCCGGGGATGGAAATTGAACTGGCGATCCAGTCCCACGGTATTCCTAACATCTGGCCACCGGCGGTTGAAGCTGAGGCGGCCGGCATTCCCGCCGAGGTGCAGGAAGCCGACAAGCTGCACCGTATTGATGTGCGCCACTTGCCGTTTGTCACCATTGACGGCGAAGATGCACGCGACTTTGACGACGCCGTGTTGTGTGAGCGCCGCAAAGGCGGTTGGCGTTTGTACGTGGCTATCGCCGACGTGTCGCACTACGTGCACGTTGATAATGCGCTGGATAAAGAGGCCTGCCTGCGCGGTAACTCCGTTTATTTCCCCGACTTTGTGGTACCCATGTTACCCGAAGCGCTGTCCAACGGCCTGTGCTCACTCAATCCTCAGGTGGACCGACTGTGCATGGTGTGCGAGATGACCATCACGGATGCCGGGAAGATCTCCGGCTATCAATTTTACGAAGGGGTGATGCACTCCCATGCGCGCCTGACCTACACCCAGGTGGGCGAGATCCTTGAGCACGGGGGTGACGACCAGCATCCTCTGCGCCAGCAGTTCCACCACGTCTTGCCGCAATTGCACCAGCTGCACGATCTCTACAAATGTCTGCGTGAAGCGCGTGACGAGCGTGGCGCAATTGATTTTGAAACGGTCGAGACGCGTATTGTATTCAATGAAGAGCGTAAGATTGAGCGCATCGTGCCGGTGCGTCGCAACGACGCGCACAAATTAATTGAAGAATGCATGCTCTGCGCCAACGTCTGTGCGGCCAAATTTTTACAAAAGCATAACCTCACCGGTCTGTATCGCGTCCACGAAGGCCCGACGGAGCAAAAGCTGGATAACCTGCGTGAATTCCTCGGCGAGCTGGGGCTGTCTTTGTCCGGCGGTGATACACCGACCTCGCTGGATTACCAGGCCTTGATGGAGCAACTCGAAAACCGCTCGGACAGCAACATGATCCAGACCGTCATGCTGCGCAGTCTGCGCCAAGCGATGTACCAGGTGGAAAACCTCGGCCATTTCGGTTTGGGTTATGAAGCCTATACCCACTTTACCTCGCCCATTCGTCGTTACCCGGACTTGTTGGTGCACCGCGCGATCCGTTCGGTCATCCGCAGCGAAACGCCGTCAAAACAGGTTAAACGGGTCGAGGGCGCCAGGTTGCTGAATAGCCGGGTTATTTATCCCTATTCGCCGAGCGATATGGCGGGCCTGGGAGAGCATTGTTCCATGACCGAGCGTCGGGCCGACGAAGCCACGCGCGATGTGGTGAGCTGGCTCAAGTGTGAATTCCTGCGCGATCAGGTGGGTGAAGTGTTCCCCGGTATTGTGAGTGCGGTGACCGGTTTCGGCTTGTTTGTTGAACTTAAGGAACTCTTCGTCGAAGGGCTGATTCACGTTACCGCCTTGCCGCACGATTATTATCGCTTTGAGGCAGCACAGCACCGGTTGGTGGGTGAGCGCACGCGCAAAGTGTTCGGCTTGGCCGATGAATTGATGGTGCGTGTGGTGCGGGTGGATCTCGACAATCGCAAGATCGATTTTGAGCTCGAAACCGTTGTGGCGCAGCGGGCAAAAACCGGCAAAAGCAAGCCGGCAGAAAAAGCTACCAAGCGCGGTAAAGCGGCGCCGTCCAAGCCAGCCAAGGGTAAAAAAGCATCTGAAAGTCGCCCTGCTGCAACAAAGGCCAAGGCGACCAAAACCAAACCGGAAAAATCGGTGGCCAAGGCTGGCCAGAAAAAATCAGCGGCGGGCAAGGCAAGCGCAAAATCAACGCCGGTTGATGTAGCGCCAACCAAAACCCGTCGTACCCGAGTGGATTCAACAGCAGGAGAGACGGATGGCGATCAAGATCAAAAAGCTCGGCGCACGACGAAGGCAGAATCAGTTCCTGCGGTTAAAGCAGGTGCGCCTGCTAAAGGCAAGTCAATTTTTTCGGCCGCGGCAGCTGGCATTAAAAAAGCGCTGGCTAAACGTAAGAAGGAGAAGTAGGGCGCAAACAGAAGTGATTTTATGCGCGGATCATAAAGAGGGGGCCTAGAACCCCCGTCGGTTATTGACTGTATTTTTTGAGGCTCCGTTAAAGATAGCGATGAAAGATAACGAATTGATTTATGGTTTGCACGCGGTGCAGGCCCTGTTGAAAAGTGCACCGCAACGCGTGCAGGAATTGTTTCTATTGCAAGGGCGAAACGATCAGCGTCTGCAAAAGATTGCCGCCGCCGCCCAGCAGAATGAAATCCCTGTTCAGCAGGTCAACCGCACCAAGCTGGATGAGTTGGTTGATGAAGAAAATCACCAGGGCGTTGTCGCACGTTGTACGCCGGGTGAGAACCATGACGAAGCTTTTTTATTCCGTATGCTGGACAATCTCACCGAACCGGCCTTCCTGTTAATACTGGACGGCGTAACCGACCCGCATAACCTCGGCGCCTGCATGCGCACCGCAGAAGCCGCCGGCGTTCACGCCGTGATTGCACCGAAAGATAAGTCTGCCGGTTTGACGCCGGTCGCGCGCAAGGTGGCCTGTGGTGCGGCAGAAGTCTTGCCGTTTGTGCCAGTGACTAACCTGGCGCGGACCCTGAAAAAATTGCAGGAAGCGGGGGTGTGGTTATTCGGCGCGGCCGGTGAAGCAAAACAGTCGGTTTACCAGTCCAACCTGACCGGTCCCATCGGCATTTTGATGGGCGCGGAAGGGGACGGCTTACGGCGCCTGACCCAGGAAACCTGCGACCACTTAATGAATATTCCGATGGCGGGAACGGTCAGCAGCTTGAATGTGTCGGTTGCGACCGGTGTGTGTTTATTTGAAGCCGTGCGTCAACGTCAACAGAAGCCCTAACCTAACCTGGCCTAAAAAACCTAGCCTAAAAAATAAGGAAGCCTATGCGTAAAACGATTATCGCCTTGAGTGTGTTGCTCGGTTTGGTTACAGGTTGTGCACCGGAAGTCGGCAGCCCCGAATGGTGCAAAAAAATGAAGACCAAACCCAACGGCGAATGGACCATGAACGAAGCCAAGGATTACGCCAGCCACTGCCTGTTCAAATAGCCCCAATTCCTCCTTTACATCCCCCCGTAGGTCGGATTAGCGCAGCGTAATCCGACAACCTTCCATTCACAAACCCAAGGGCATGTCGGATTACGCCGCGATGCGGCTAATTCGACCTACGCGGGACGTACTCTTCATTAAACTCATCTGGAACAAGTTTTGCCTCGCATTTTTTATCACCATCCGAGGCAAACACCATGAAATCCGCACAAGACTTTCTGTTGGCCGCCAAACATTGCGAGATTGATGCATTGGAACAGCTGCGCACGACGTGTGAATTGGTTACCGGGCTTAGCGAGTTAATCCACAGCTTGCAGCGGGAGCGCGGCGCCTCGAATGTGTATCTCGGTTCGTCCGGTATTCGGTTCACTCAGGTTTTGCAGCACCAGGTTCACGAATCCACCCGCGCCGAAAAAAAATTGCGCAACCAGTTTTCCCGCCTTGACCAGCACCTTGGCAGTGTTCGGTTGTTCAGCCGGATTGCGTCTGTGTTGCACGGTTTTGAAACACTGGAGCGCTTGCGTGAACGGATTCGGGCCGTCCACTTATCGTCTCGCGAAGCGACCACGGCATTCAGTCGCCTGATCGCAGGTTTGCTTGCCATTGTGTTTGAAGCGGCCGATACCGCTGCTGACCCGGAGGTGACCCGGCTGCTCGTGGCGATGTTTAATTTTATGCAGGGCAAGGAGCTATCCGGGCAGGAACGCGCGGCCGGAGCGATGGGTTTTACGGCCGGCTTTTTTACGACGGAGGAACAACAGCGCATGGTGTATCTGTTGGACGCACAAGAGCGCTGCTTCGATATCTTTTACCAGTTTGGTCCGGCTAAGGTGCTCGATGCCTGGCGCGAATTGGCGGAGTCGCGTTTGTGCGCAGAGTTAAAAGCCTTGCGCCAGATCGCCCGAAAAGCGAGTGAGGCGCAACCAGTGCCCTCAGAATTGGGTGAACTCTGGTTTGAGTTGGCCACACAACGCATCGATAAAATGAAGTTGATTGAAAATCAATTGGCCGATGCATTGGTGCAGTTATCCGCCTACAAGATTGTTGAAGCTCGCGCGGATTTACACAGCCACAAAGATGTTCTCGCCGCTTTTAATGAGGTTGCAATACCACCCTTGGTGCCTATGGCTGTGTTGCTCGACTCCTCCATGATGGGGCTCGGTGCGGTACTGCAGTCGCAAAAACTGAGTGTGGAAGATATGAGTCCCCACCTCAGTCATTCTCTGTTTGATCTTGTACAAGCCCAGGCACAACGCCTGCAATCCGTCAGTGATGAATTGTCGGCTGCGAAGCGGGCGTTGCACGAACGCAAACAGATTGAACGAGCGAAAGGCATATTGATGGCGCATCGCGGGCTCACAGAAGAGCAAGCCTACAAGATGCTGCGCCAATCAGCGATGGACCAAAGCCGGCGGATGGTGGATGTTGCCGAGGCCATTCTGAACGTGGCAGATCTGCTACAGGAAAAGCGTCAGGTGAATATTCCCGTGATCTAGTTTCTGTGCGCGCAACCTGTGCAGTTTTCCGGTTTTTTGCGCGCTGCTGGTGCATGGGTTGGTAAGGAAAGAATGTTTCTGCTGTTATTTAACTGCTTGTTTTTAAATGATTTTTTAAATTTTGAAAAACTTGGTATGCATTCTGCAATATCCAGATCAAGGATTCGGAAATTCTGAAAGTCAGCAGAATTAAACGAATCAAAGCAGCTAAGTCGATGATGACCTGGCGCTGGTTTTATCCAAGAGTCAACGGGCAACGGTGCCACATACGTTAATTGCTTGCGCGGTAATTAACTTTGTGTGGCACCGTTTTTTTTCGCTTAAAATTTGGCATCAGGGGCAGGCGTAATGGGAAAAAAATCTTCCACAATGATCGGCGGCAATGATTTCAACAAGCGCCGTAAATTTTTAAAACACAGCCTGACGGCGATCGGTGGTGCAGCGGTATTAAGTGGTTTGCCCAAAGGGCTCGGCAGTCTTGCCTGGGCCGCAGGGGGCAGCCTGGAAACCACCACCGCAAAATTGGGTTTTATCGCACTCACCGATGCCGCGCCATTATTTGTTGCAGAGGAAAAAGGTTTCTTCAAGAAATATGGCATGACCGATGTGCAGGTCATCAAACAATCCTCCTGGGGCACCACGCGCGACAACCTGGTGCTCGGCTCCCAAAATAATGGTATCGATGGTGCTCACATCTTGTCGCCCATGCCTTACCTGATTTCAGCGGGCGTCGTAACACCGAACAATATTCCTACACCCATGTACATCCTCGCGCGCTTGAATCTGGGCGGCCAATGTATCTCGGTCGGTAAAGAATATGCGGATTTAAAACTGGGCACCGATTCAACACCATTTAAAGCTGCCCTGGAGAAGAAAAAAGCCAGCGGTAAACCGGTGAATGCCGCGATGACTTTCCCTGGCGGTACGCACGATCTATGGATTCGTTATTGGTTAGCCGCAGGCGGTATTGATCCCACCAAAGATATTTCCACGATCGTTGTTCCACCGGCGCAAATGGTGGCCAATATGAAAGTGGGCAGCATGGATACTTTCTGCGTGTGTGAACCCTGGAACGAGCAATTAATCAACCAGAAAATTGGTTACACCGCCAATACCACCAGTGAACTCTGGAACAATCATCCCGAAAAAGCCTTCGCCATGCGCGCGGATTATGTTGATAAGAACCCCAACGCAACCAAAGCCTTATTGATGGCCGTGATGGAAGCGCAGATGTGGTGTGAAAAAGCCGAGAACAAGGAAGAGATGGCGAAGATCTGCTCCGGTCGTAAATGGATCAATGCGCCTTATAAAGACATTATCGAACGTATGAAGGGTACGTTTGATTACGGTAACGGCAAGGTGGTAGAGAACAGTCCGTTCCAGATGCGGTACTGGAAAGACTTTGCGTCGTATCCATTTCGCAGCCATGACCTGTGGTTCCTCACGGAAAATATGCGCTGGGGTTATTTCCCGGCGTCCACTGACACCAAAGCTTTGATTGATAAAGTGAACCGCGAAGATATGTGGCGCGATGCCGCGGCGACATTAAACGTGCCCGCTAGCGACATTCCCACGTCAACGTCTCGTGGTGTTGAAAAATTCTTTGATGGCAAGGTCTTTGACCCGGAAAATCCAAAAGCTTATCTGGATAGTCTGACAATCAAATACATGAGCTGAAGTTGAATGGCAGTGACAAGCGGAGGTGATGTATGAATTCCAGAGCCAGTATTGATAATGCATCGGCTATGCCGCTGGCAGTCAATAAAACCGATGCCGGGGTGATAAAAAAATCCTTGTCGAAGACGGCGGGAAAGTGGAAGGATTTTCTTCTTTCACGCTTTTTGCCGCCGCTCATCGTAATGACTATCCTCGTAGCGATCTGGGAAATAACCTGTTCTGGCCCGGATGCATCCCTGCCATCGGCATCGGCGATGGTTGAACAAAGTTGGGAATTGATTGTTCACCCGTTCTACGACAACGGCGGTAACGATGTCGGTATGGCCTGGCAAATTCTCGCGAGCCTGGAGCGGGTCGCTTACGGTTATTTATTGGCGGTGATAGCAGGCGTCAGTCTCGGTGTTCTGGTGGGTCAATCAACCTGGGCGATGCGCGGACTTGATCCGGTTTTCCAGGTGTTGCGTACTGTCCCGCCGTTGGCTTGGTTGCCGCTGTCGCTAGCGGGTTTTCAGGACAGTCATCCCTCGGCAATCTTCGTTATTTTTATTACGGCGATCTGGCCCATCATCATCAACACCTCGGTGGGCGTGCGCAACATTCCAGAAGATTATCGCAACGTTGCACGCGTAATTCGTTTAAACGGTTTTGAATATTTTCGCCAGGTGATGTTGCCTTCGGCCGCGCCTTATATCTTTTCCGGTTTGCGCATTGGTGTCGGTTTATCCTGGCTGGCGATTGTGGCAGCGGAGATGTTGATCGGTGGTGTGGGCATCGGCTTTTTTATCTGGGATGCCTGGAACTCCTCGTTGATCAGCGACATTATTCTGGCGTTGATCTATGTCGGCATTGTGGGTTTTATACTGGACCGGATGGTGGCATTTATCGGCAACCGCGTTACCCGCGGTACATCGGCGAGTTAATCGCGCAAGAGGAATTGATGATGGCTTCCAGTTATTTGCAAATTGAACAGGTGGCGATGGATTTTACACGTGGCGATCTCACCAGCCACGTATTACAAAACGTGAATTTAAAAGTGGAGCGAGGCGAGTATATTTCCATCATTGGCCACTCCGGTTGCGGTAAGTCCACGGTGCTGAATATTGTGGCGGGTCTGTTGCGCGCGACCTCCGGTGTGGTGATCCTTGATGGCAAGGAAGTCAATGATCCCGGCCCTGATCGCAGCCTCGTTTTCCAGAATCACTCACTCTTGCCGTGGCTGACGGTGTACGAAAACGTGGCGATTGCGGTGAATAAAATCTTCAAACACAGCAAGTCGGCGGCGGAACGCCATCAATGGATTTTAAAGAATCTGGAGATGGTGAATATGAACCATGCGCTGCATAAACGGCCAGCAGAAATTTCCGGTGGGATGAAGCAGCGTGTGGGCATTGCCCGTGCGTTGGCGATGGAACCGAAGGTGTTGTTACTGGATGAACCTTTCGGTGCACTGGATGCACTGACCCGCGCGCACTTACAGGATGAAGTCATGCGCATTCAGTCGGAATTAAAAAATACCGTACTGATGATTACCCATGATGTGGATGAAGCGGTATTGTTGTCGGACCGGATCGTCATGATGACTAATGGGCCTTCTGCAACCATCGGTGAAATCCTGGATATCGATCTGCCTCGGCCGCGCAATCGCATCACCCTGGCTGACGATCCCACCTACAACCATTACCGCCATCAAGTCCTCAGTTTCCTCTATGAAAAGCAGCGCAAGGTGGATGTGGCGGCGACTGCCTGACGGATGCCAAATGCATCGCGGTTTTTACCGATGAAATTGCCATCAATTCGCTCGCATGTTATACAGACAGCTCAATGTTGCAGCAGCGCTCTCGGTCATATCTCTCCGGTGTCCGACGGCGGTGCGCGCAGGCAAGCAGGAATCTCTCCCACAAACGTTTTCGGGTGGACGATGGAATGGTCAACCTCGTCGGGTATTCCTTTGTCTTCGTTGATTGGCACAGCGGATTGAGCGGGCCGGTTACCTTAACCGAGCACCACAAAAAATACTGCCAAATCAGGAGAGCATGATAGATCGTCAAGGTGGCCTGGTCCGGGTATGCGGTCCGGTGCTTTTTTGCGTGGGCGTTTAATACGCCTGTTTATCATGAGGATTAACAATAATGAAAAATCCAATCGTGCTATGGCTCGCCGTCTGTGCGAGTGTGTTTTCGGTCAATAGCTTTGCTGTCAATTGCGCTAACCTGCCTGTCTGGTCCAGCACCGGTGTGTATACCGGTGGTACTCAGGTACAACATCTCGCCAAAGCCTATGAGGCTAACTGGTGGACCCAGGGACAGAACCCGGCCTCTCATTCCGGCCAGTGGCAGGAGTGGGATTTACTAGGTAATTGTGATGGCGCGACGTCATCCAGCTCCGCTCCTGCGTCATCCAGTAGTGTTTCATCCAGTGTTTCGTCCGTCATTTCCAGTTCGGTGGCTAGCAGTAGCTCTTCCGTCGTGGGCGGCAATTGCGCGTCGCCGCAGTATGCGGCTGGCACGGCGTATTCCGCCAATCAGTTGGTGCAAAACGCGGGTAGTGAATATCGTTGCATGATTGCTGGTTGGTGTTCATCGACGGCAGCCTGGGCCTACGCGCCGGGTACCGGTATGCACTGGGATGATGCCTGGGATCTGGTGCGCAGTTGTGGTGCCGTGTCCAGCTCCAGCAGCCTTGCTTCATCGTCAAGCTCCAGCAGTTCAGTAATCAATTCCTCCAGTTCGTCATCCATGCCCGGGGGCGTCCGTGCACCGGGCGACAGTAGTCCGCTGCCGCGTCATGCGCTGGTCGGCTATTGGCACAACTTCAATAATGGCAGCGGCGTTATTCGTCTCGCGGATGTGGATGACATCTGGGATGTGATTGTCGTGGCCTTTGTGGATGATGCCGGTAATGGCAACGTTGCTTTCAATCTCGATCCCGCACTGAACAAAGCCCAATTTATCGCCGACATCGCGGCCAAGCGGGCGGAAGGCAAGATCGTGGTGCTGTCGTACGGCGGCGAGAAAGGCACGGTCACGCTCAACAATGCCACCAACCTCGCCAACTTCGTCAACAGCACCGCCGCCATCATCAATGAATATGGCTTCGATGGTGTGGATATAGACCTGGAGAGCGGGGCGGGGGTGCTGCACGGTGCACCGGTGATCCAGAACATGGTATCCGCGATCAAGCAACTGCATAGCCGCTTCCCCAATCTGTATGTTTCCATGGCGCCCGAACATCCTTATGTGCAGGGTGGTCATGTGGCGTATTCCGGTATCTGGGGCGCCTACCTGCCGATGATTGATCAACTGCGCAATGAGCTGGATCTGTTGCATGTGCAGTTATACAACAACGGCGGGCTGGCTACGCCCTACGCCGCCCAGTCTTACCAGGCGGGCACGGTAGACATGATGGTGGCATCGGCCCTGATGTTGATCGAAGGTTTCCCGCTGGCCTACGGCTCGGCCGGTAACTTCACTGGATTGCGTGCGGACCAGGTCGCCCTCGGCTTGCCCTCCGGCCCGCGCGCGGCAGGTTCCGGCCAGGCAACCACGGCTAACATCAACCGTGCGGTGGATTGCCTGACTCGCCTGACCAGTTGTGACACCGTGATCCCCAGCCGGGCCTACCCGGAATTTCGTGGCGTGATGACCTGGTCGATCAACTGGGATGTGAATGACGGGCGTATCTTTTCGATCCCCGTGGGAACTTTCCTGGAAACACTGCCTTAATATTTTTGCTGGCAGGATGGGGCGCTTAGGCGCCCCTTCTTATTTATGAATGTCGGATTACGCCTTGCGGCTAATACGACCTACAGTGCCCTTTTCCCCTGCTTATTTTTCATCCTTGCATCGCTTTCGCAAAGTCTCTAGAATGGCGCGCCCTCATTTGGCCTGGGGTTATTCGGGCCTCTCCTTGTCTCACCGCGATCGGCGGGAGACTTTAACCCGTAAGGAGCTAACATGCGTCATTACGAAATCGTGTTCATGGTCCACCCGGACCAGAGCGAGCAAGTTCCAGGCATGGTGGAGCGTTATACCTCTACTGTGAAATCCAGCGGCGGTACTGTTCACCGTCTGGAAGACTGGGGCCGTCGCCAACTGGCTTACCCCATCAACAAAATCCACAAAGCTCACTACATCCTGATGAATATCGAATGCAGTGAAGAAGTGCTGGAAGAGTTGACCACCAACTTCCGTTACAACGATGCCATCCTGCGCAATCTGGTGATTCGTGAAGACGAAGCTATCACCGAAGAATCCATCATCATGAAAGCCGAGAAAGAAGGCCGCGAGCGTAAAGCCCGTCCGCCCCGCGCTGACCGTCGTGATGAAGAGTCGGATACCGAAGAGTCAGATGATGACGACATGGATTCCGATGAACTTGAAGAACAAGAGCAGGGGGTTTAACAGATGGCACGTTTTTTCCGTCGTCGTAAGTTCTGCCGTTTCACCGCTGAAGGCACCAAGCGTATCGACTACAAAGATATCGAAACCTTGAAAGCCTATATCACCGAAACCGGCAAGATTGTTCCAAGCCGTATCACTGGCACCAAAGCCAGATATCAACGTCAGTTGTCGTCCGCGATCAAGCGCGCGCGCTACCTGGCCTTGATTCCGTACACTGATAGTCACGAGTAAGTTTAACCATGCGTGCGCTGGCTGAGTTCATCATGCGCGGCCGCACGCAAGCTGCTGTGGTGGCCGTACTGGGCACTGCGGTACCCGTGCTGACGCCGGCAACCATTGCATTGGTGTCGTTGCGCAAAGGAATCGGTAATGGCTTATTGATCCTGTTATGGGGTCTACTGCCGATGCTGATTTCCCTGGCGATGGGGCAGATGCAGCCGCTGATGCCGATCCTGGCGATCAGCGGTTTAGTGGTGACCTATGTTACCGCCCTGATATTGCGCAACAGTGTGTCCTGGCCCTATACCCTGATGGGATTAGTGGCGTTGAGCACTCTGGCGGCCTTGCTGCAATTGGTGCTGGTGCCGGATTTACTGGCCCAGCTGACCGCTTCCCTGGCTGAGTTTGTCAAACAGCTGTTCAGTGAGGTGGAGCCGTCCACGGTGGAGATGCCTGGCCAGACGTTTGTGGTCGGCATGATCGCTTATGTCACGGCCATGGGCAGTTTGTTCGGCGTCATTGTCGGGCGTTGGTGGCAAGCGGCGCTGTACAACCCCGGCGGTTTTGCGGAGGAATTCCAGCAGTTTCGCTTGAATAGCCTCCAGGCGGTTGTTTGTATGGCAGCAGCCATTTACTGCCTGACGCAGTCGCCGGATTACCGTTCCTGGGCCACGCTGTTTGTGTTACCGCTGCTGGTCATGGGGGTGGCAATTGTCCACCGTTTTGTCGCAGTCAAGCGCATGGGTACGCCATGGTTGGTCGGGTTTTATGTGCTGGTGTTCCTGTTGGATGTCGTCGCACAGTTGCTGGTTATCGTGGCGTTTTTAGATACGTGGCTGAATTTTCGCGGGCGGTTTAAGCCGAAGCTGTAGCTTAACCTCACAAGCAATGCTCAGCTGCCCGTTAGATAAATGAAACTGAGAGGGTAAACGAGATGGAAGTTATTCTGCTCGATAAAGTAGGTAAATTAGGCAAGATCGGTGACAAGGTTTCCGTTAAGGCGGGTTTTGGCCGTAACTACCTGTTGCCGCAAGGCAAAGCTGTTGCTGCAACAGCAAAAAACGTCGCTGAGTTTGAAGCGCGTCGTGCTGATCTCGAAGCAGCTGCAGCTGCCAAGAAAGCCGAAGCTGAAGCACGTGCTGCCAAACTGGCTGAATTGTCAGTCACCATCGCGGCTAACGCTGGCGACGAGGGCAAACTCTTCGGTTCTATCGGTACTCGCGACATCGCTGATGCGATTACTGCTGCCGGCGTAGAAGTGACCAAATCTGAAGTGCGTCTGCCGGAAGGTGTGCTGCGCGAAGTAGGTCAGTTCGACATCGACGTTCAACTGCACCCGGAAGTCATCCAAACCGTCAAACTGGCGGTGGTTGCAGAGTAATCGCGCTACTTGATGCAGCGCGCCAAGGTTCTCGACGGACCGGGGTATACTGACAAGCGTGACGAAATCGGGCACTATCGACACCCTTTCGGGTTGTTTGTAGTGCCCGATTTTTTATTTCAGTCTTTCGAATAATTCCGTAGTTTATTGCCTATGTCTGAAGCATCCTTTGAACTGCCGTCGGCGGAAGCCGTCGCCCAAAAGACTCTCTTGCCCCACTCTATCGAAGCGGAGCAGGCGGTTCTGGGTGGTTTGATGCTCGACAACAAGCGCCTGGATGCGGTGCTTGAGGTGATCTCCGAGGTGGACTTCTATCGCGAAGACCACCGCCAGATCTTCAAGATGATGCAGATCCTGCAGGAAAACGCCCAACCGCTGGACGTAATTACCCTGTCGGAAGAACTGCATCGCCATGACCAGTTGGAGCGTGTGGGCGGCCTGGCCTACTTGGTCGAGATGGCCAACAACACACCCAGCGCCGCGAATATCGTCGCCTATGCGCGCATTGTGCGCGAGCGCTCCACGCTGCGGCAGTTGATTGCAGCGGCCCAGGAAATCAGCAAATCCAGCTATAACCCGTCCGGCCTCGATTCCGACGACCTGCTGCAACTGGCCGAAAAGCGGGTCGCGGAAATTGCCGAAGATCGCCCGAAAGAAGGCGGCCTGGTGGGTGTTAATGACCTGCTGAAAGCCACTGTCCAGCGTATCGACGAGTTGTTCCGCTCAGGCAGCGACATTACCGGAGTGCCCTCGGGTATTACCGACCTCGATACCCGTACATCGGGTTGGCAGCCGGGTGAATTGATCATCCTTGCCGCCCGTCCTTCTATGGGTAAAACCGCCTTGGCACTGAATTTCGTTGAAAGTGCCATGTTTAGCCAGAATCGACCGGTACTTGTGTTCAGTATGGAAATGCCCTCCGCCGCGATGGTCATGCGTATGATGTCGTCGGTAGGTCGTATTGATCAGGGACGGATGCGCAACGGTAAGCTGACTGAGGAGGACTGGCCCAAGCTGTCATCGGCCGTGGCCAAGATGAAAGACAAGCTGTTATTTATTGATGACACCCCTGGCCTCAGTCCCCAGGAATTGCGCGCCCGCGTGCGGCGCATCGCCCGCGAGCACGGTAATCCCGGCATGATCATGGTGGACTACCTTCAGTTGATGCAGATTGCTGGCTCCAGCGAAGGACGAACCCAGGAAATCTCCGAGATTTCACGCTCGCTTAAAGCAATTGCCAAAGAATTTGATTGTCCGCTGATCGCGCTCTCCCAGCTTAACCGGGGGGTGGAGCAGCGTCCCAACAAGCGACCAATGAACTCGGATCTGCGGGAATCCGGTGCGATTGAGCAGGACGCGGACGTGATCCTGTTTATCTACCGCGATGAGTACTACAACGAAGACAGTCCGGACAAGGGTATTGCGGAATTGATTATCGGTAAGCAGCGTAACGGTGAAATCGGTACCTGTCGGGCGGCGTTTATCGGTAAATACACCCGCTTCGATAACCTGGCGCCGGAGTATTTCCAGAATGATGGTTATTAATTGATCAATCTATAATTTTTCTGTCTAACCTGCGACAGGGAAAAGACGGGTAAAAAATGTACTTACCCGGCGCAAGAGTGTATTATCGCGCGCCCGGATGTGGGGTCTTTGGTAACAGTTTGGGTGTGTCCGTTATGGCGATGCAAGTGTTTCACCACATTCAATCACTGCGCGAAGCGCTGCAGCAGGAACGTCGAGCGGGCAAGCGTATCGGCTTTGTGCCCACGATGGGTAATCTGCATGACGCCCATATCGAATTGGTGAGGATTGCCCAGCGCCACTGCGATGTGGTGGTTACCAGTATCTTTGTTAACCCGCTCCAGTTTGGGTTGAATGAAGATTGGGATAAGTACCCACGTACCCTGGCGGCAGATACTGCGCGCCTTGAAGCTGCCCACTGCGATTACCTGTTTTGCCCTTCCGACAAGGAAATCTACCCCAATGGTATGGTCGAGCAGACCCGTGTCATCGTGCCTACCATGACAGATGTGCTTTGCGGCGCCAGCCGGCCGGGCCATTTTGAAGGTGTGACCACCGTGGTGGCCAAGTTATTCAATATTGTGCAGCCTGATGCGGCAGTGTTCGGCACCAAGGATTTCCAGCAATTGGCGGTGATCCGCCGGATGGTGGAAGACTTATGTATGCCAGTCAGGATTATTCCCGGCGATATAGTCCGTGAACCTGATGGTCTGGCCATGAGTTCGCGCAATGTATTTATCACGTCGGACGAGCGGCCGCGGGTCGTGCAGTTGAATCGCAGCCTGAATTGGATCAAAGAGCGGATTGTGGCCGGTGAAACCAATTTTATAGCCTTGGCGGATGCCGCTCGCAAACAGATTGAAGACGCTGGGTTTCGTGTGGACTACGTCAGCATCTGCAACAGCCATACCCTGGAGTTGGCGGCTCACGATGATCGCGACATCACTATCCTCGGTGCCATGTACACCAGCGGTGCCCGGTTAATTGACAATGTTTCAGTGGTATTGGGCTGACAGTCGTCAGTTCCAATAACAAAAGCAGGAGGAGTGTCATGCTCTCACAAATGTTGAAAGGTAAGTTGCACATGGCCAAGGTCACCCAGGCGGAGCTCTGGTACGACGGTTCCTGCGCGATTGATGCCGACCTGGTGGCATTGGCCGGCTTGCGTGAGTTCGAGCAAATCGATATCTATAACGTGAACAACGGTGAGCGTTTTCACACCTACATTATTCTGGCCGAGCCGGGCTCCGGGACCATCTCAATGAATGGTGCGGCAGCGCGTAAGGTACAGGTGGGTGACCGGGTGATCATCGCGACCTACGGTCACTATAGCGAGGCGGAGCTGCTCAATTACAAGCCCAAGCTGGTTTATCTCGATGAAAACAACCGTGTCGAGCGCACAACCAATACCATTCCTATGCAAGTTGCCTGATCCTCACAAATCCGCTGCACAATCTTTCCCAAGGGCCGCTTAGCGGCCCTTTTGCCTGGTGCGTTTTATCTCTTTGGATGAGTGAATCTTTGCGTTCCCCGATGTCGAAACTCCAAGAACGTTGCAGATGCTAAGGAGTTGAACCATGTCAGAACGTTATGAAAAGCAGCAGGATGAGAAACAGCACGGCAAAAAATCGTCCGATAAAACAACCGGTATCGCTCAGCCGACCCGCGACCAGGAGCGTGATACCAGTCAGCACCCTACCATGCCGCCAGGGCGCAGTGATCTGGCTTTGAAGCGTTACGAAAACCTTAACGAAAAACAGGACGAACACAAAGATCACAGTCTGCAGGAGCAGGCGAAAGAGCGCGCCAAACATCCCCACGATTTACATGCCGGCACGCCCTACGACTGGGAGGATCTGGAGGCATACCAAAAGGAGCTTGAGCGACTGGATCGTGAGGGGCCAAAAGGTTCGGAAACACCTTGATAGTGACGGGTATTTGCTAATGGGGTGTGGGGCACCAAAATGGGACAACGTTGTCATTGTCCCTGCTGTCATCAGCTGTTAAGCTAGCTCACCTTAACCTGGGTCTGTCCAATAACAACATAACGGCAGGGAGATATTACCGTGTCCGACGTTCATCTTTACCCCGTCCCCGAACATTTCAAGGCTGGTGCAGCCATTGATCTTGAGCGCTACCGCGCTATGTATGCTGAGTCGGTTAACTCGCCCGATACTTTTTGGGCGGAACAGGCCAAGCAATTTTTGACCTGGCAGCAACCCTGGACTCAGGTCACGAAAAGTGATTTGCGTAAAGGTGAAGTTGCCTGGTTTATCGGTGGCAAGCTTAATGTCAGTGTGAACTGTATTGACCGCCATCTACCCCAGCGGGCCAATCAAACCGCCATCATCTGGGAAGGTGATGACCCTGCCGAAGACCAACTCATTACATACGGTGAACTGCATACAGAAGTGTGCCGGTTGGCCAACGCCTTACGCGCGCGCGGCGTCAAAAAGGGCGACCGCGTTTGTATTTACATGCCGATGATTCCCGAAGCCAGCTATGCGATGTTGGCGTGTGCGCGTATCGGTGCCATTCATTCTGTAGTGTTCGGTGGTTTCTCGCCTGAGGCGTTGAAAGATCGGATTCTCGATGCTGATTGCAGGGTGGTTATTACCGCAGATGAAGGTGTCCGCGGCGGCAAAAAAGTCCCGCTGAAGAAGAATACAGACACCGCATTGGCATCCTGCCCGAATGTCCATACCTGCCTTGTGGTACGTCGTACCGCTGGTGATATTCAATGGAAAGAAGGGCGTGACATCTGGTATCACGATCTGGTTGATCAGCAAAGCGATGTTTGCGAACCAGAGCAGATGGACGCTGAAGACCCGCTGTTTATCCTCTATACCTCCGGGTCGACAGGTAAACCCAAGGGAGTGCTGCACACCACGGCCGGCTATCTGTTGCAGGCGGCTATGACCCATAAGTACGTCTTTGACTATCAGGAAGGCGATGTGTATTGGTGTACCGCTGACGTAGGCTGGGTAACCGGCCACAGCTACATCGTATATGGCCCGCTGACCAATGGGGCAATTACCCTGATGTTCGAAGGTGTGCCGACCTATCCGGATGCCTCTCGCTGCTGGCAGGTTATCGACAAGCATCAGGTCAACACCTTCTATACTGCCCCGACCGCCATTCGCGCACTCATGGGGGCGGGTAATGAGTGGGTGACCAAGACCTCCCGAACGTCGTTGAAGTTGTTAGGATCTGTTGGTGAGCCTATCAATCCGGAAGCCTGGGAATGGTATTACCGGGTGGTCGGCGATAGCCGCTGCCCGATCATGGATACCTGGTGGCAGACGGAAACCGGCGCCCATATGCTGACCCCTTTGCCTGGTGCGATTGATTTGAAGCCAGGTTCAGCGACGGTGCCTTTCTTCGGTGTACAGCCGGTATTGCTGGATGCCGAGGGCAAGGAAATCGAGGGGGCCGGTGAAGGTAACCTGGCAATCAAGGCGGCTTGGCCGAGCCAGATTCGCAGCGTCTACGGCGACCACCAGCGTTGTATCGACACTTATTACAGTACCTATCCGGGCTACTACTTTACCGGCGACGGCGCGCGCCGGGACGCCGATGGTTATTACTGGATCACCGGTCGCGTTGACGACGTACTGAATGTGTCCGGCCACCGGATGGGAACGGCGGAGGTGGAGAGTGCCCTGGTGCTGCATGATGCGGTTGCTGAAGCGGCGGTGGTAGGTTACCCGCACGATATTAAAGGCCAGGGCATCTACGCCTACGTCACCTTGATGAGTGGTGTGGAGCCTTCTGACGAGCTGCGCAAAGAATTGATTGCGTTGTGTGTTAAGGAGATTGGTGCGATTGCCAAGCCGGATATCATCCAATGGGCGCCCGGTCTTCCCAAGACCCGTTCAGGCAAGATCATGCGACGTATCCTGCGCAAGATTGCTGCCAACGAACTCGATAACCTGGGTGATACATCTACCCTGGCCGATCCGGCAGTCGTGGATGAATTGATTCGTAATCGTGCGAATAAATAAGTGTTAACGGAGCCCGGCTACTGCCGGGCTCCTGCTTTTAATGCTCAAGTATCAACAGGTTCTGGCGCGCCCTCTGCAGCAACTCTTCAAATGTCTCCCCCGGTTCAGCGCAACACACGACATATTCGATGTCGATCCGCTGAACAACTTCATCGCCGGCCTCATTGGTGATGCCAATATGCTCCACATGCATCAGTAGCCGGTGCACAATTTCTTCGGCATCTTCTTTTTTCGTGTTTGGCAGAAACATAGCGAAGCGCCGACCACTGAGGCGTGCGGCTATATCGTGGCTGCGGGTGTGACGGAGCAGCAAGCGAGCGACCTGGGTCAATACCGCGTCGCCGGCCTGGTAGCCGAGGTTGTGGTTGGTGTCCTGCAGATTGGCAATGCGCAGGGTAATCAGCGCGGCCGTTTCATTGTGATGTTGGGTGGAGAGCATCAAATCCGGGCAGGTCGCAAAAAAATAGCGGCGGTTATAGAGCTGGGTCAGTTGATCCACCGTGGCCAGGCTGTGCTCGATCTTGCGGTAACTGCCCAGTAACAAACGGTTCAGGCGATAGGCTTTGCCAAGTTCAAACAGACCCAGGGATGCGGCCAGCAGGCCGCCGGGCAGCCCCACAATCTCCAGCCAGCGCACCAGCAGCCAATCGCTGTGAACCAGGGTGTTGAGTAATTCTTGCCAGGCACCGAAAAACAACAATCCGAAGCCGACCATCAATTTCACAATAATCGGGCGGCGAATCGGCAATTGCGCGGTAATACACAGCAGGATAAATGCAGCGATGCAGAAGAACAGGTTGCGCACCGCCAGATGCATATCGACGCTGCTCAAGGGAATGCTATCGCCGCCGGCAAACACAGCAACTGCCCAAAGAAACACCGCCACCAAAACCAGCAACAATGTCACCAGTGCAATTGAAAAATTACTCCACATAACTTCACCGATATATGGGAATCACCGTAAATTCAGCATGGCTTGCGCTGAATTATCTCGGGCATAATAAGTCCAGTGCCATCGAGCGCTCGCATGATGGCTGTAGTCGATTATAGCGGTTGCGCATGAATTACAAGCGCAGCGTTGCTGCTGGAGGGTGCATTAATGAGCGAGAAAGACAAAGATCACGAGTTGTTCACACAACAGATGCAGGATGTGGAGCCGATTCGGGTACCGGAGACCGTCGCCCTGGCTTCCGGCCATAACGATAAACTGAATGCCTCCTCTCGCCGCAAAGCGGCGCTCGCCGAAGATCCACGCGACAAGAATTTTTTATCAGGGGAATATGTTGAGCCGGTCGATCCCTTGGCTATCCTTGAATTTAAACGCGACGGGGTTCAGCACGGCGTATACAAGAACCTGCGCCTGGGCAAGTATCAGATTGACGCAAGGCTTGATCTGCACCAGATGAAAGTCGAGCAGGCTCGTCTGGCGGTCTATCAATTCATCAGAGACTGCATGGCCAACGATATTCGTTGCGCGCTCATTACCCACGGTAAAGGTGAAGGGCGTGAGCAGCCGGCGCTGCTAAAAAGCTGCGTTGCCCATTGGTTGCCCCAGTTCTCCGAAATACTCGCTTTCCATTCCGCCCAGAAACAGCATGGCGCCAGCGGGGCAACCTACGTGCTGTTGCGTAAAAGCGAGAAGAAAAAGCTGGAGAATTGGGAGATGCACCATAAGAAGCGGTGAGGCAACTTTTAAGATATCTTTGTTATTTATAGCTAGATAAAAATAACTTAACGGCATTAAAAGCGGATAATCTGGCGCTTTTTCCTGGCTGACCACTTATAAATCAATCGGTTAGCGAATAGTACCGCCAATCATTTTGTTACATGTAATATTTTGACTCATTACATGTAAGAGGGTAGAGTGCATCGCATGCAGCCAAAATCATCAGCACATTACCAGCGGGAATATCGCAAGCGTTTACGCGAACAGGGCCTTGTTAAGAAGGAGGTATGGATTCTTCCGGAAAACACGGCTCTGCTCGCCGTCTACGAAAAGGAATTACGCGAACCCTTGGGGCTGCGTTCAGCCTATGGCTCTACCCTTATGAAAGGAGAACAACCGATGACAGACAATGCTACTCGCTGGACCACAACAAGTCTTTACGATGCCTTCTGCAAGGCGGATATGTTTGTTGGCAAGCGTGCCGAGGTGGAACTGATTGATGGCGTTTCCCCGGCGCTTCACATCGTCATGTTTGATTACGGTGATCTGCCGGTGTTTCTCACGGTGTCGGGAGAACAGATTATTGTGGAGGCTATGCTGTGGTCGGCTTCCGAAGTAAAAAATGTGGAGCGTTTTAATGAAGTGGTATTGCGCACGCACAAATATTTTCCGCTGTCCACCATCAGTCTTGACCATATGGATGGTGACGATTGCTATCACATGTTCGGTGCATTGAGTTCGGCATCAAGCTTGCAAAATGTGCTGTTTGAAATCGAAGTGCTCGCGTCCAATGTTATTCAGGCTACCGAGGCCTACAGCGAGTTTCTAAAAGAATCTGTTGCAGCTTAAGGGGTAGGTTATGAATATCTGGGCAAAGATGATTACCGCCCTGCGCGGTGGTGTAAATGAAGCCGGTGAGGCCATAGTGGACAGCCAGGCATTGCGGATACTGGATCAGGAAGTGCGCGATGCCTCGGAGGAATTGAAACGCTCCAGGGACAGTCTGGCGGAGATTATGGCGCGCCAGAAACTGGCCGAAGAAAAGTGCAAAAAAAATAAAAAAGCTATTGAAGAGCATGAGGGTTATGCCCTGAAGGCACTGGAAAAAGGCGATGAGCCATTAGCGCGCGAAGTGGCTGAGAAAATTGCCGAGCTTGAAAACCAGCTGACCTCTGAACAAGAGGCTCATGATGGCTATGCGCAAAGTGCAACCAAGCTGCGCCTGGCTATTCAGCAAGCGGAAAAAAATATCAAACGACTGAAGCAGCAAGTGGATACGGTTAAAGCAACCGAAAATGTGCAGCGTGCCCAATCCGCCGTTGCTGAGCGCCACAGTGGTTCAAATTCAAAATTGCGTACCGCCATGGACTCACTCGAACGTATCAAGGAGCGGCAAGCACTGAAAGATGCACAAATCAGCGCAGCCAGTGAGTTGGCTGAGGCAAGCCCGGAAGCTTCATTGCAGGCGAAACTTGAAGCGGCGGGTATCGCGCCACACGGTGCTAGTGCGGATGATATTCTGAATCGCCTGAAAAACAAAAAATCATCATAAATATAGCGCCAGTAACTGCTTATCAAAAAAGGAGGTGAAGATGTTCGCAGTTCTCTTGAGTGAAGGGATGAAGCCTTTCTACCAGATTGTGGCCTCATTCCCCACGATATTCTTCACCGTCCTGTTGATTGTTGTCGTGATCTATTGGCTATTCACCATCCTTGGTGTATTCGATATTTCTCTGTTGGATTTTGATATAGACATCAGTGCGGATGGCGACATTTCCAGCGCTAATGCATTGACCGGGCTGATGATGCGTTTTGGGTTGCACGGTGTACCGGTTACGATCATTATCAGTCTGATAGTATTGTTCGGATGGTTGCTTTGCTATTACCTTGTGTATTTCCTGTCCCCATTGTTTTCCACCGGATTGTTGCGTTTGTTATTAGGTTTGCCGGCGTTGATCGGCTCGCTTTACGTCGCTGTCCTGTTAACCTCTTTCGTTATTAGACCTCTGCGTCCGTTCTTCCACAAAACCCAGCAGGAAACAATAAAGCGCGTCCTGGGGCAGGTTGCTATTGTTCGTTCATCTGTCGTCAATGAGCAATTTGGCGAAGTCAGTTTGGCGGACGGTGGTGCCGGACTCATTCTCAAGGCGCGCACCATGGGAGCCACAGAATTCCATCGTGGAGACCGCGTTGTTTTGTTGGAGTATGTACCTGAGCAGTATGTATATCGTGTTATCTCGGAACAGGAGTTTCTGGGAACCTCTTCATCCTAGTGGCCGATTAAGACACTATTTCCGTTTGATCTATTTATATTGGTAAAAAAGAAAAAGGAGTGACTATGAACATTGACCTGGCCGCTGCATCCCCGATTGTTCTGGGTGTGAGTATTATTGTATTAATCATCCTCGGATTAGCTTTCTTTTATAAGCTGTTCTACGTCAAAGTTGCCCAGGGTACTGCGCTTATTGTCAATGACATGAGTTCAACACCCAAGGTACATTTTACCGGGGCGCTGGTGTATCCGATTATCCACAAGAAAGAATTAATGAATATCTCATTGATTACCTTGGACGTGGACCGTCGCGGGCGTGATGGCCTTATCTGTAAGGATAATATGCGGGCTGATATCAGCGTGGCCTTCTATTTGCGCGTCAATGAAACCGCAGAGGATGTATTGCGTGTTGCCAAATCTATTGGGGCTGATCGTGCATCTGATATTGAAGCGGTAGATAAATTGTTCTCGGCCAAATTCTCTGAAGCGCTCAAGACAGTGGGTAAACAAATTGAATTTGTTCAGCTATTTGAAAACCGTCTGGAGTTTCGCGAAAAAATCATCCAGGTTATCGGCGATGACCTGAATGGGTATGTCCTTGAAGACGTAGCCATTGATTACATTGAGCAAACACCTAAATCCGCCCTCGACCCGCACAATATCCTTGATGCCGAAGGTATCAAAAAGATTACCGAGCTGACTGCCGCGCAAAATGTGCGTACCAATATCCTGGAGCGCGATGAAGAGCTGGCCATCAAGAAGAAAAATGTGGAAACCGTAGAAGCCATGCTGGCATTGGATCGCCAGCAGGCGGATGCGGAGGCTCGCCAGCAGCGCGAGATCGCAACTATTCGTGCGCGCGAGGAAGCGGAAACCAAAAAAGTTCAGGAAGAAGAGCGCAGAAAATACGAACAAACAGCGATCCAGGTGGCCCAGGAATTGTCCGTGCAGACCGAAAACCAGCAGCGTGAAATCGAAGTGGCTGCACAAAATCGTCTGCGTGCAGTAGCTATTGAGGAAGAGAAGGTGACGCGTGCGCGAGAGCTGGAAATCGTTGCGCGCAAACGGGAAGTCGAACTGCAGACCATTGAAGCAGAGAAGGCAATTGAAGTTCAGAAAAAGGAAATTGCCAACGTTATTCGTGAACGCGTGATGGTTGACAAAACGGTCGCCATTGAGGAAGAGCGCATTAAAGAAGTGCGTGAAGTGTCCGATGCGGATCGCAAGAAGCAGGTTCAGGTATTAGCCGCAGAAGCCAAAGCCGATGAAGAAAAAGTTAAACAGGTTAAAGCGGCCGAGGCAGAAGAACTGTCGGCCAAACATAAAGCGGTAGAGATCACGACGATTGCCCAGGCCAAGCTTGATGCGTCTTCCAAAGAAGCTGAAGCCATGAAAAAAGTGGCTGAAGGTATCCAGGCTGAGCGTGCAGCGCCAGGGCTTGCGGATGCCAAGGTCCAGGAAGCCAAGGCTGACGCCCTGGAGAAAGAAGGTATTGCGCAGGCTAATGTGATCCGCGCGAAAGGTACAGCCGAAGCGGATGCCGGCAAAGCCGAGGCAGAAGTTATCAATGCCAAGGGTATGGCAGAGGCTGATGTTATTGCGGCCAAAGGTGGATCAGAAGCCAAGGCACGCAAGGATGTTGGTCTGGCAGAAGCCGAAGTGACCCGCGAGAAGTTCAAAGCGGAAGCGGATGGTCTGGTTGAGAAGTTTGACGCGATGAATGCGATGAGCCCACAAGCGCGCGAACATGAAGAGTTCCGTATGAGCCTGGAAACAGCCTTCAAGGAAGCGCTGGCAAGCATTGAGGCCGGTAAAGAAATTGCTAAAGAAAATGCGGAAGTTCTGGCGATTGCCTTGCAGAAAGCGCATATCGATATCGTTGGCGGCGAAGCGCACTTCTTTGACAACTTCGCAAAATCCTTGTCCATCGGTAAAGCTATTGATGGCTTGGCCAGTAAGAGTGGCGTGTTAACGACGGTGCTGGATCGTTTGGTGCAAGGCAAGCCCACTGAACCCGTTAAAGCGGATACAGCTGAGTAATCATCGCCTCATCCCGGGTTTCATCGCTGCTGGGCAGCGGTGAAACCTGTTGCGCTACCTCCCAAGATGCCACTGGATTTAAAGGATCATAAAATGGTGCAGCAAGCTCCTGCTAATGAACTTGTCGATAATGCCGTTGCTGAAGGCGGCGCTTATGAAATCATTCGCAAGCGCCTGTTGGAGCAGGGGCAGACCCTGGAAGCACGTGTACGTGAACTCAATGCGGCGCGCCTCGAAGAGTTTGGTACATCCGACATGAGTGTTATTGCGCGGGTCCGGGTGCGCACTGAAAATAATTGTATTCCCCGCGATATTGTCCAGGTCGGCGATTATCTTTTATTTGGTTACAACGTCTTCATCGGATTAAAAAAAGAAACCCGTACAGAAGATGTTTTTTCATTATTCTCCGCAAGGAAAACTGGCGATGGCTATGAGATGGATGAAGTGCCCCTGGCGGGCACCTTCTTGTCTGAACAGGGTTTCGTCAACGACTTTGACGAGCTTTATCGTTATTACAAGCATACCCGGCTGATTAAACTCAGCATCAACAACGGAAAATTATTGGCTGGCTTTCAAATAGGTGAGCGGCTTGATGATGTGCGGGTTTTTCGTTGGTCGATGTCGCCGGATGGCAAGCAGGTTAACTATATCGATAATCGCGGCGAGCGCGATATCGAGTTACCACCCGCCTACGACTTCGAATGGATTACTGCTACACGTGAAAACGCTGTCCATGGACGACATCCCCATCTGAATATTCTCGATACGGTTTTTGTGGAAACTATTGGGGGCGACCTGACCATCAAGGTCGAAAATAACACCGAAGATGGCTTGGGAATTTATCGCGAGCCGGTAGAAGATAAAACGCAATCCCTTGATGATGCTGATGTGGCCTATGCAGCTGTGGGGAGTCTGATCCTGCTAAAGATCCGTCCCTATCGCGAAGAAAGTTGGCGCTACCTGATCTTTAATCGCATGACACAACAGGTTACGCGGATGGATCAACTAGGCTATTCCTGCGTGCAACTGCCGGAGAACCACGGCATTATCTTTCCCGGCGGTTATTACTTGCAGTCTGGAGAGTATAAAACCTTCGACGAGGACACCCAGGCGTTTCGTTTCAAACGCATGATACGTTCACCCAATGGTGAAGACGTACTTTTTATTTTTTATGAACCAGCAGACGGCGTTGTTGGGCTTTTTGCTTACAACCTGATTCAAAAGGCATTGCAGAATCCTATCTTTGGTAACGGCTATGCCTTATCAGAAGATGGAAAGATTGTCATCTTCTCCGCGGAAAGTGAACCCACTCGGGTGCACCCTATGCAAATCTGGCAAACGCCTTACCAAAGTGCTGAGTTCGCCAGCAAAGCGCCCGCTAGCCAAACCTTTTATGGCCGCATTGGCAACACTGAACTCGTGCGGGGAATTTCCGATTTTTACAGCATCGCGCGGTTGATCAACAATCAATCTGTCTCCCTGCGTGTCTATGAAGAGTTAAGTGTTGCTGCCAAAAAAATATTCGATAGCTACTACTGGATAAGCGACAACGAAGCCCAGCCTATTGCAGCGGTGATGAAGGATATTGCCGCTACCGCTGAGTTGGTTATTGATGAATTTGAAAAAGTCGAAAGTATTCGCCAGCAATCTGCCAAAGCCATGGCCCAGGCAGAGACAGAACAAGCGCAATTGCTGCAAGCGATACGTCCGGAAAATTGGACCTTGGCAGAAGAATATGTTGAGGCTCTGAGCCGGTTGCGTAAGCAGCGTGGCCATTTGGCGACGATCCGTGAATATCGTTACATCGATAGTGCGCGCATCGCCGAATTGGATAATCAATTGGCTGATGTGAACGGCAGCCTGAGTGAGCAGACGGTTCACTTTTTATCGAATGAACAGGCCTTGACACCTTACCTGCAAAAGATTGATGTCATCAACAATGACATTGAACTGGCCACAACCCGCGCAACCCTGGCCCCCGTCCTGGACGTTATAGAAACGACCGCCGCCGGGTTGGATCTGCTATCGGAATTAATGGGTACGCTTAAAGTCCAGGACGCGACTGTGCGCACGCGCATTGTCGACGCCATATCGGAAGTTTATTCACGCCTGAACCAGAGCAAGGCCAATGCTCGCCATCGCGAGAAAAACTTCGGTTCTGCAGAAGCGATTGCCCAGTTTGCTGCGCAATTCAAACTCTTTTCCCAAAGTATCACCCACGCACTGAGCTTATCGACTACCCCGGAACGGTGTGACGAGCAGCTGTCGCGTACGCTGGTACAACTCGAAGAAATTGAAGGGCAGTTCAGCGAGTATGATCAGTTTCTCGCTGATATTATGAGTAAGCGCGAAGAGATTTATGAATCCTTTCAGGAGCATAAGCAGCGGCTGCTCGATGAGCGGCAAAAGAAGGCGCAAACCGTTATTGATGCGGCATCCAGGATTCTGAAAAGTATCGAGAAGCGATCTCTCGGTCTCACTAAATCGGATGAACTGAATACCTATTTTGCATCGGACGCTTTAGTTTTAAAAATTCGCGATCTGGTTGACCAGTTGCGCGAACTCGATAACGCCGTTGCCGCTGATGACCTCGACTCTCGCTTTAAAGCTATCAAAGGCCAGGCGTTGCGTGCTCTGCGTGACAAAACCGACATCTTTGAAGAGGGCGGCAATGTTATCAAGTTGGGGCCGCGTCATAAGTTCAGTGTCAATACACAGGAGCTTGACCTGACCATTATTCCCCGGGAAAGTGAATTGAATATCCATCTAACCGGGACAGATTATTTTGAGCCGGTCAAGCACGCCGAATTACTGGCGCTGCGTGAATTCTGGGGCATGATGCAGGAATCCGAGTCGGAGCAGGTTTATCGCGCTGAATACCTGGCGTCTCTCATCCTCAAAGCCGCGCAGGAAAATCGCGAACACATTAATTGGGATAGGCTGCACCAGGCGTTGCTGGATGACGAACAGTTATTGCAATTAGTCCGCGAATTTTCTGCGCCGCGTTACAAGGAAGGTTATCAGAAAGGTATTCATGACCATGATGCCATGCTATTACTTAAAGCGCTGGTGCCGGCACTTGATCGTGCGGACTTGCTGCGTTTTGGTCCATTGAGTCGCGCCCTTGCGCAAATTTTCTGGGCCAATATCAACAGCAGTTATCAGGCTAAGCCAAAACCCCCATCAGGGCGTGACCCCTTGCCGCACGATACCTGGAAAGAGCGCGCGCAATCCGCCAAGCAAATACAGGTAACCTTCGGGCATTCGGAAGCGCTGCATCATCTTGTGGCAGAGATTGCGGAATGTCTGACGGTTTACGTGAATCAACATCCGCTGCCGGTAGACGCTGTGGCAATCCAGCAGGCTGCCCAGTATCTGGTGGAGGAGCTTGCCCGTGAACGCACTGAATTCATCGGCAGTAAATATGCGCGGCAACTGGTGGAAGAGTTAAAGCAATCGCTTGGGGATGCCAGCTGGCGTCATTTCAATAACGCATTGGAAAAAATGCTGGGTTGGCCAGCGGAGCGTTGGAAGCTTACCGGCACCTGGCTTCAGGCATTGGTCCAGAAAAAGCAATTGCACGATATTGCGCATTACATCCCGGAAGCCATTGCATTGATTAATGCTGACGAGCGGCTCGACCGACGCTTTACCGAAGTTGATCTGGAGTTAACGGTAGAAGGACTATTGGGCGAACACAAAACCCTGAATGAGCGCCGCCTGGTATATTCCCTGGATGATTTTTTACAACGTCTTGAGCATCATCATCACGTTGTCGTGCCAGGATATCAACGTTATCTACACATTCGTCAAGACATCATTAACGAAGAACGTAAACTGCTGCGCCTGGGTACCTTTAAAGCCAAGCCGTTAAGTTCCTTCGTACGCAATCGGTTAATCAACGAATCCTACCTGCCTATCATTGGTGACAATCTTGCTAAACAAATGGGTTCGTTAGGAGAAAATAAACGCACAGACTTAATGGGTCTGTTGATGATGATCTCGCCACCGGGTTACGGTAAAACGACCTTGATGGAATATGTCGCCAATCGTCTCGGTTTGATCTTTATGAAGATCAACTGCCCTTCCCTGGGGCACAATGTATTGTCATTAGATCCCGAGCAAGCACCTAATTCCACCGCGCGCCAGGAACTCTATAAATTGAACCTTGCGTTGGAGATGGGCAATAACGTCATGTTATATCTGGATGATATCCAGCATACGCATTCAGAATTCCTGCAAAAATTTATTTCACTGTGTGATGGTTCCCGCCGAATTGAAGGTGTATGGAAAGGGGAAACCAAAACCTACGACATGCGCGGCAAGAAATTTTGCGTGGTGATGGCGGGTAACCCTTACACGGAAACCGGTGAAGCCTTTAAGGTACCGGATATGCTGGCAAACCGGGCGGACATTTATAACCTGGGTGATATCCTCGGCGGAATGGAAGAGCAGTTTGCCCTGAGCTATATCGAAAATGCACTCACGTCCAATGCGGTGCTTGCGCCTTTGGCATTGCGCGAAATGGATGACGTGTACAAGTTAATTCGCATGGCTAAAGGCGAACAGATCGCTACCACCGATTTAAGTCATCAATACAGTGGTGCAGAGATCAACGAGATCATTGCTGTGTTCAAAAAATTATTTGTCATCCAGGATGTAGTGCTAAAGATTAACCAGCAATACATCGCGTCCGCCGCGCAGGATGATCGGTATCGCGTTGAGCCCCCCTTCAAATTGCAAGGCAGTTATCGCAACATGAACAAGATGACGGAGAAAGTATCAGCCGTCATGAATGAGCGTGAAATGATGCAGATGATTGCTGACCATTATCTCGGTGAGGCGCAGCTATTAACGGCAGGCGCAGAAAGTAATTTACTTAAATTGGCCGAGCTACGCGGCAATATGACTGCAGAGCAAAAGGCGCGCTGGGAGGAAATCAAGCGAGATTTCCTGCGCAACAAAGCCATGGGGGGCGCCGATGCAGATGTCGGTTCTCGTGTGGTTGTGCAGTTGGCGGACCTGGTGGAACATGTCAAACAGCTTGGGGTGATTTCACAAACGGCGAAGACCCAGGCCGATCCCCGGGATCAAAAATTTGACTCGAGCATGGAGCGCATTTCGCTGCTGCTGGAAGCAATGGGCAATAAGGTGGGCACGCCAGCACCCAAGGTGGAGGTTATCAACCAGCCTGTGCCGGGCATGGATAAAATCTTGCGTGTGCTGGCGGAGACGATAGAGAAAAGTATCTTCCCCCTGGTGCGCAGCATGGATAAGAAACTGGACATTGATTTACGCACGCACGAAAAAATGCAGGATGTACTGCAACAGCTTCGCCAGTTGGAATTGGAAGTCGCTGGCAAAAAAGTTAACCATCCTGGGAAAAGGCCGACGCATGGCGAGCCGGATGCCTGATAAAGTAAAGCTTGTCGTGCAGTTGTGTGTGCTCATGATCGGTGTGCACATCATCAATATGTTGGTGGGCTATCAGCTGAATCGGTTCGGTATTTTCCCGCGTCATGTGGAAAGTGTATGGACCATTTTTACCGCACCCTTCCTGCATGGAAGCACAGCGCACCTGCTCAATAACCTGGCAGGTTTTTGTATTTTCAGCGCTCTGGTCCTGGTGCATTCGGTACGTCGCTATCTGCTCAATAGCTTGTTTATTATTACCACCAGCGGGCTATTAATTTGGCTGTTCGGACGATCTGCCACCCATATCGGCGCCAGTGGTTGGATCTTTGGGCTTTGGAGTCTCTGTATCGCCACGGCCTGGTTCGAGCGGCGTTTTATCAATATCCTGATAGCGCTGTTTGTTGTACTTTTTTATGGTGGATTGATCTACGGCGTTTTACCGACGGATGCGCATGTGTCGTTTGAAGCGCATTTATTTGGTGCCTTGATGGGTTTCTTTTGTGCATTTCTCAATGCAAAAGGTTTCTTTGGTCGGCGTAAAAGGATCTGACTATGCGTTTGGATGAATTGGAATCCTGGTTAACAGAGAGCCTGGACGATTTTAAGTTGAGCCACGCGGAAACCCTGGAGTTGCGTGAAATATTGCCACAGTTGCAGACGGAGGAAACCAGTTTTATCCGTAATAAAGCTTTTGCTTTGGCACGTGAGCCTATTAAACAAGGCGGTGATGTGGCAATTGCCGTGCTGGGCTGGCTCGATAAAATCATTAAGACGATGGATGTTGCGCGCAGCTCACAAGTGAGCCCGGTCAACAGCGCACATTTTAGCCCTGGCGATGACTGTCGCCGAAAGTTGCTGGACCTGTGTATCGGCGCGCGGCAATCGCTCGATATCAGTGTCTTTACCATCTCCGATGATCGTTTGTGCGCTGCGATCTGTGCGGCGCATCAGCGCGGGGTGACGGTGCGGATACTGACCGACAACGATAAATCGCTGGATCTTGGCAGCGATGTGGAGCATATGGCCGCTCAGGGGATTGCTGTAAAGATGGATAACACAGAGCATCATATGCATCATAAGTTCGCCATTGTGGACCGTCACACGCTGGTGAATGGCAGCTTCAACTGGACCCGTAGTGCATCGGACAAAAACCACGAAAATATTTTGGTAACCAACGAACCGGCATTAGTGGCCGCGTATCAGATGGAATTTGAAACCTTGTGGGAAAGTTTTCCTGCTTGATAACCTGAATGAGGGCAAAGATATGCAATGTACAACCTGTAAATCATCCCTGCTTGAACCGAAGGAACTTGAGCCGGGTTTGTTAGCCGCTGCCTGTGGGAAGTGCGAAGGTGCATTGGTGTCGTTGATGAATTATCGCTTCTGGCTGGACCATTACGGTGGTCTTGCTGAGACGGAAACCCTGCCGGCTCTGGATGTACCCGATGAGCAACCGGGCGTGCGTACTTGCCCTAAATGCAGCCGGTTAATGACGAAGTACCAAATGGGCGTGAATTCCGCGCACAAGATAGATTTGTGTGCAGCCTGCGATGAAGCCTGGCTGGATAAGGGCGAGTGGCAATTACTTAAGCAATTGGACCTCCATGGCAAATTGCCCAAGATCTTTACTGACTCATGGCAACGCAATATTCGCAAGGCGCGTCAGGAGGCATTTCATCAGGATCGTTACGAAAAACTCTTGGGGGAGGAAGACTTCGCCCAGGTACATGCCTTCCGCCAATGGCTATATCGTCATCCGCGCAAGGAAGATATCAAGCAATATTTATTGATAGCACCGGAATAATTTTTTATCCAACAATAGAATATGTTTGATGAGAACTGATTCATCAGTTCTCATCTACATCATCCATATCCACCTGACCAGACATAGCGCGGCGGATGTGCGACCAGGACATGCCGACCGCAAGCAGAGCGGCAACCAATATTTCGCTGATCCAGGTGATCGGTCCTGCTTTATCCAGTTTAATCCAGCCCCAATACACCAGTAGCCACACCAGGCAGGCCAGAAAAGCGCTTGCTAAAATCAACCCGAGAAAACCCAACGAGCGTAAGGTCGCGCGCAGATAAATTGCCCAGCCAATCAGCAGGATTAATCCTGCCAGGGCAATGTAAGGTGTAGGTGCCGACCAATTGGCATAGAGCCAATGGTAATAGGAGTAGCCGCTGGGATTGTAAGTGGCGAACACTAACAA
The DNA here is from genome assembly GCA_946481735.1 of uncultured Cellvibrio sp. The sequence goes on along the minus strand of CAMLOU010000019.1, from coordinate 8,968 downwards.
CAACGCGAAGATAAAACGAATGCCGACGCCGGCAGCGGAGATGGGCTTCATAAAAATTCCTGACCTGAAACGTTATTAATAATTAAGTGCTAAAGATTGTCTTCTTGATGCGGTGCAGCTTGTTCATTGAGAACGTCCTGGACAAGTACCCATGGTTTTATTACCACGGCCCAGACCAGAGCATTCCGCTCATACCAAATCTGCGCCTGCTTATCGCTCACACTGCCTACCAATGAGGCACCCATCCACTGTTTCAGTTGTGCGGATTGATCCCGCGCAATAACCCGCGCAACCTCGGTGAGGTCGAGGCTGGAATCGACGGCAATTGCCTTGCCGCTGGCAAAGAAGCGCTGCAGCTCCAGCCAGGGTATTTGTGCGGTTTCCAGGTTTATTTTTGCCTGGACAATGTCATCGGGAAGGTATTCATCCATCATGCCTGGTGTTTCCGTGAGATTGCTTGTGCGACTTTGGACCCGTTGTTTTTTCCGAGTGATTCACAGATGTTGTTGCCGACAGCAATCAATTTTTCCAGATCAACGCCGTGAGCAATACCGAGACCATTCAACAAATAAACCACATCTTCTGTTGCGACATTACCTGAAGCACCCACCGCATAAGGACAACCGCCCAGCCCTGCGACCGAGCTGTCCACAACGCTGACGCCGCACTCCAGCGCGGCATAGATATTGGCCAATGCCTGACCGTAGGTATCGTGCATATGGACCGCGAGTTTCTCCACGGGGATATGCTGCATAAGTAATTCGATTAATCCTTTGATTTGGCCAGCCGTTCCAACACCGATAGTGTCGCCCAGCGAAATTTCATAGCAGCCCATGGCCAGCAAATCCCGGGCGAGTTTCCTAACAACTTCCGGTTCAACGGCGCCGCTGTAAGGGCAGCCAGCCACGCAGGAAATATAACCGCGCACGGGTATGTTATGACGTTGTGCTGCCTCCATCAGTGCTGTAAATCGCGTAAGGCTTTCGGCGATAGAACAGTTAATATTTTTTTGGCTAAAGGCCTCGGAGGCCGCTGCAAATATCGCAACCTCGTCAGCGCCCGCGGCGAGCGCACGCTCGAAGCCTTGCACGTTGGGTGTTAACGCGGCATAGATCACACCAGTTTTGCGGGTGACGCCGCCGAACACCTCAGCGCTGTCGGCCATTTGCGGCACCCATTTGGGATTAACAAAACTGCCCGCTTCAATATAAGACAGGCCCGCGTCGGACAATTGATTAATAAGTTGAATCTTGGTGTCGGTGGCGATGGTTTGCTTTTCATTTTGTAAGCCATCGCGGGGGCCGACTTCTATGATTTTGACTGCTTTGGGTAATGCCATAATGTTTGATTGTGTTGGTTAGATCGTTGTCGGATTACGCTGCGCTAATCCGACCTACGGAGGGAGTTTGATATTAGTCTTCGCCCCAGCGGGGCATCAGGTCTTGCTCAATGCCTAATTGGTCGAGGATGCGGGCGACAATAAAATCGATCAGCTCGGTGATGGATTGCGGTTGCATATAAAAGCCGGGGCTTGCGGGAAGAATGACCGCGCCAAGCTGTGTGAGCTTGAGCATATTTTCCAGATGGATCGCGGAGTAGGGCGTTTCCCTGGGGACCAGGATTAATTGCCGGCGCTCCTTCAAAGCAACATCGGCGGCGCGCTCAATAAGATTGTTGCTGGCGCCATGGGCAATCGCAGAAAGGCAACCACCGCTGGCGGGGCAGATCACCATGGATGTCGGTGAACTGGAGCCTGATGCAACGGGAGAAAACCAGTCGTCTTTGGTAAAAATTTGCAACTGATCTTCATCCGCACCGAATAATTCGCTAAGCATTGCCTGTTGTTCTTCAAGAGTCTCCGGCAAATCCAGATCCGTTTCTGTGCGAATCACAACTTCCGCTGCGCTGGATAACAGCAAATACACTTTGCAATCCGCTGCCAATAAACATTGCAACAAACGTAAACCATACTGCGCGCCGGATGCGCCAGTCATGGCCAGGGTGATGGTGCGTTGTGTCATGGTCAAATTCCCCGCTGTCCTTAAAAACGTTGGCCTTAAATGAAACGATATTGATTACAGCGCGTGCTTTTTTAATTGCTCAATCAACTTTTGATGCACACCACCAAATCCGCCGTTGCTCATAATCACAATGTGGGTATCAGCTTCACTCAGTGAAATCGCGCAGTGAATTAACTCATCCAGATCGTGAACCAGTTTTGCAGGGACGGGACTTTTGTTTACCACTTCATCCATGGCCCAATCCACATTCGGTGGTTGATACCAGAGTACGTCGTCGGCGTCAGTGCAGGCTTGGTTCAATGCATCTTTATGAACGCCCATACGCATGGTATTGGAGCGCGGCTCAATCACGGCGATAATTTTCTGGCTGCCAACTTTGGCGCGCAGGCCGGCGAGGGTAGTTTTTATCGCCGTGGGGTGATGAGCAAAGTCATCATAAACTTTTATGCTATGGATATCGGCTAAACACTCCATGCGCCGTTTTACCCCGGCAAATTGTTCCAGGGCTTTGGCACTGATCTCTGGTGTAACACCGACATGACGCGCGGCGATCATCGCCGCTAAACCGTTATTGACGTTATGCAAACCGGTCTGCGCCCAATGCACTTGCGCCACCGCTGTGCCTTCATGAAACACGGCAAATGCTGAACCGTCTTTCTCCAATAACTCCGCCCGCCACTCGACGGAGGTATCACCATCGACAGAGAATTTTTGTTGCGGTGTCCAGCAACCCATGGCCAGGACTTCATTCAGCGCCGCATCATCCTGTGGAGAAATCAGCAGGCCGTTATTCGGTACCGTGCGCACTAGATGATGAAACTGTTTTTGAATGGCCGCGAGATCCGGAAAAATATCTGCGTGATCAAATTCGAGATTGTTAAGAATTACCGTGCGTGCGTTGTAATGAACGAACTTGGAACGCTTATCAAAAAACGCGCTGTCGTATTCATCCGCCTCCACCACAAAAAATGGCGTCTCGCCCAAACGCGCAGAACTGGGAAAGTTTTTCGTCACCCCGCCAATTAAGTAACCCGGCGCCATGCCCGCGTATTCAAGAATCCACGCCAGCATACTGCTGGTCGTCGTCTTGCCATGCGTACCCGCCACCGCCAGCACCCACTTACCCGGCAACACATAACCACGCAACCATTGCGGCCCGGACGTGTACGGAATCCCCTGCGCCAACACATACTCCACCGCCGGGTTCCCACGGCTCATCGCATTCCCGATCACCACCAGATCCGGCGCCGGTTGCAAATGCACCGGATCAAAGCCTTGCATCAATTCAATGCCAGCTTGCTCCAGTTGAGTACTCATGGGGGGATACACATTGGCATCACTGCCGGTCACGCGGTGCCCGAGGGCTTTGGCAAGTTGTGCAAGGCTGCCCATGAAGGTGCCGCACACGCCGAGAATATGGATATGCATGTCAATCGCTCGTAAACCCGTAATGGGTGCGAGCTTATCACTTAAGGTGGTGGGGCAAAAAGGAGGAGGTAGTCAGTTTGCATCGTGAATTACTTAACGAGAAGTTTCTTATTGGTTGGCACGGCGCAGGGGGTAGCGGAGTAGGGGGCGGGACCATCACCGACAGGATGTCGGTGCTGAGCCCCCATGGATGGGTTCACGGCGTGTCCCGCCCCCTACTCCGCTACCCCCGTTCGATGGAGGTTGTTATTGAATTAACGTCCCAAAACTCCATTCACGAAATCAAGAATCGTTTTATCCTGACAGTTTTCAAAGAAGCAGGCTTGGAAGCGCTCGCCAGTTACCGCAGTCTTCACCAATTCCGGATCAAGTGACTTCAAGCCTTCCAGATAATCCTTGGTCAACGCGTTTTTAACACTGCTCAGAATCCCCGCATTGCGCACCTGGGACTCTTTACGCTCCGCCGGGTAACCCTGGCCGCGCACGCCGCCAAACGCCTTCTCAAAGATATAACGGATGTTCAATTCGGCGCCCCAGCCGAAGCCCTTGGCGAAGGGTAATGCCAGAGCATTACCATTGTTGATCTGGGCGAACAGGTAAGCGTCGGAAGGATCGATACAGTAGCCGCACACTACGCCCGGGTGGGCGTTCAGGGACATCAGCGCGCCCTGGCCGGTGCCGCAACCGCTCACCACAAAGTCAACGGCCTTTGAGTTCAGCAGCAGGCTGGCCATGATGCCGAGGTGGATGTAGGTCAGGTAGTGGTCGTTGTCGTCGCTCATGCCGACGTTGTAAACGGTGTGACTCTGCTCAGCGGCAACGTCTTTCAGTTGTTGCAGGACAACGGCATTCTTGGATGCCTGGCTGAATTCATTCATCAATGCAATTTTCATGGTTGATTCTCTCTCTTGGTTAAACGACGTAAAACGGAGGGCAGGCTCGTTGGCGCTGCTTTATTGATGTGAGGGCGTCTATTGTAGAGGTTTACATCATGGGATGGTACCGAGCCGGGCGGCTCGGTCGTAAAGGAGTGTGAAGGACGGTATCTGAAGCAGCGCAGCGGGCGGCGCCCGCCGGAGGTGCTAGGCGACTTTCGCGGTGGCGACCGCTGGGGTCAGATAACGTTGGCGTTTATTGGCTTTCATCAGCGTGAGGTCGCCTATAAACAAGCCATCGACACAATTACCGAAATCCGAATCCACGCTAAATGCCAGCAATTGGTAACCGCCGTCTTCATATAACGCCGCGTATTGCTTGAACAACACCGGCAATTTATGGCCCTGCTCGGAAAATTGTTGTTGCAGGTAATCGAAGCCCTGATCGCGATCCAGCGTGGTAAAGATATCGCTGAAGGCTTGATAGGTCTCCGGCTCAATAAAGTGCGGATGGCTGCCTTCCGCGAGGGGCGCGGGGGCGCGGTAGTAACGCTGGTAGTAAAACACCAGCAAATCGCGCAGCGCTTTGGGATAGGTCGCGCTCATACTCACCGGGCCCAGCACATAACGCACTTCGGGGTGATGTTGCAAATAAGCGCCCAAACCTTGCCACAAATAATCCAGGCTGGCCTTGCCCCAATATTCAGGATTCACAAAGCTGCGGCCCAACTCAATGGCTTGCTCAAGGTACTGGTTGGCGCCAGCGCGGTAGTGAAATAAATCGGCGGTATACAAACCGCTGATGCCCTGTTCATGCAAAATGCTCGCGCAGTCCCCCAGGCGATAAGCCCCAGCAATAGTGAGCTTGTCTTCATCCCACAGCACCAGGTGGCGGTAGTAGTGATCGTATTTATCCAGGTCGCGGCGGCTGCCGGTACCTTCACCCACCAGGCGAAACGTCTGTTCACGCAGGCGGCCGATTTCGCGCAACACCGTCGGATGCTGACGGTAATCGCATAGATAAATGCGATGATTGTCGCGGGTGGCGCCGATCAGCGTGGCCGTTTTAAATTCTTTTTTGAGCGCACTGCGATCTTCCGGGTGCGCAATAGTTTTCTCGGTGACAAAGATCGCTTGCTTGCCTTTGCCAATTTTGTAGAGGTGTTTTTTCAGGCGTTTAATCAGCGCTTTGTCGGCGAGTTTATTGGATTCCAATGCATGATGCGGAATCACTTCGCCAACGCGAAATTTAATTTCGCTGGAGTGTTTGTTAAACATTTCGTGGGCGAGCAGGGCGGTCGCAAAGGGTTTGAAGATAAACGAGGCGCTGTAAAACAGCAGCGAATTTTTCGCCGATACAAAGATCGGCAGCACCGGCGCTTTGGCTTTACGCGCAAAGTGCAGGAAGCCCGCTTGCCATTGACCGTCGCGAATGCCCTTGGGGCTTGCGCGCGAGACTTCACCGGACGGAAACACAATCACCGCTTCTTCATTATTAAGTGCTTGCAGGATGTTTTTGTAACTCTGGCGATAGGCAGAGCGCGTCATATTATCCAGCGGTAACAACAATTCACGCAGCGGCTCAAACGCCATCAGCATATCGTTGGCGATGATCTTCACATCGCGGCGCACTTCGCTCACCAGCTTTAACAGGGCCAGGCCATCCAGCGAACCAATCGGGTGGTTGGCGATGATCACCACCCGGCCTTGCGCGGGAATATTGTTACGCTCACGGTGAGGAACGCTGTAGCTGAAGTTAAAGTAATCAAAGATGCGTTCGATAAAATCCAGACCGCGATTGCCTTCGTTATCGTGCAAGAATCGGTTGATCTCCTGCTCGCGGGTGAGCTTGCGCAACAGCGTCAGGGTGGATTTGCGGATCAGAGGCGCCCTAGTGGCAAAACCGGGAAATTTATTAACGACTGATTGTTCAATGTTAAGCATGGCAGCGAACCTGTAGGAGTGAACGCCCACAGGTTATGACGGCAAAATGACGGTTGTGTGATGAATGTGTTGCGGAAATGTTGCAGGTGGGTGATGTAGGAGGTGTTGTCGGCTTACGCTGCGCTAAGCCGACCTACGGGCTAAGTCGACTTACAGATAAGCCAGTGCTAAACCTTTACGAGTTGTTCTTCCTGGCGGACGAGCAATTCGCTGTAGGGGGCCTTGATGGTTGCCAGCTTGCCGCTGTTCACGTCCACTTCAATGTGCGCCAGTAAGGTGTCGTCCAGCAAATGGCGGCTGATGAGGATGTCGCCGCGCTCGGGGTGGATGGGATCTTGTTGTTGGGCCACAAAATCTTTCAGCAATACACCATTGCTATGGTTCGCCGGGCGTGCAACTTCCTGGATAGCCGCTGACAACTGCAGGCGCGGACTGTTGGCGCGGGCGCAGAGATTATTCAATAACTGCGCGCAGCAAAGCGCGCGAAAACTGCAGTCGTACAAGGCCTCACCAACAAATTCCACCATCAGGGTATCGTTGTCCAGCAATTGGCGTTGGCCGTTGTACAAGGACAAAACCCCCTGCAATTGCTTTTCAAAGCGACGCAACACATTGGCAAAGCCTTCACTGTTGAGTTGCTGATACAACTTGGTGAGGTTGGTGATGCGGATTTGCAAACGCACCGCAACCTCCGGCGGTGGCGGGGGTTCTGGCGCGAGGGGTTTAAGGGCTTCCAGCGGGACTTCCGGAATAGTAGGAATCTTCTCCACCACGGTGGTGACGATCTTGCCGGGCGAGGGCAATTTATCGCGCAGGCGCGACCACCACTGCCGCTGGATCGACCACCAGATGGTCCAGAGCGACACAAATACCGCTGCCGCCCAGATGCTCAGGAAATAATAGTCGTAACGCGAATAGCGCGGGACTTCCAGGGTTACTTGCAGGTAACCGGCAATATTGTTGTGCAGGGCGATGGGGGCGGTAAAGCTGTAACGCTCGCCCTCAATGGACTTGTTAGGATCATAGCCGGTCTGCACCAACAGCTTATTTTCAACGTTATGAATGGTGGCGCCGATCACGGTGGGGTATTGGCCCACATCCAGCAACACGGCCTGCAGGCTGATAAGGTCTTGCGTCAGGGTGGCGTCGACGGCCTGGCGCGCTGCGCTGCGGGCGAGGGTCTGGCCGTAGTATTGGATCTGTTCCTGCTGGTTGTAATAGGTGTTGTGCAGATACAGCCCGGCGCCGAGAAAACCGAGGATCAACAGCAAGACGCTGCACAGGAAGAGTTGCGGATAGGATCGGTAAGTCGTGAGTAACGGCATCGGTATCTCAAACGGCCGGGGCGATCCCCGTGCATCCAGCTGATTGTCATAAGTGAGCCGCATTCTAGCCTAAAGCGGCTGGCTACTGTAGCGTTCTCATTTAGGCTAGAATGCCGCCCCTTGATGAGAACCGGCTGATAAAAGTGAGCGAACGTGAAAGAAATCCTGTTGATTAACGTCTCCGGCGATGACAAACCCGGCGTCACCTCGGCGATCACGGCGGTACTGGCCCAGCACCAGGCCACGATCCTCGACATCGGCCAGGCGGTGATCCACGATACCCTGGCCCTGGGCATCCTGGTGGCTCTGGAAGTCGATGCCAATACCAAAGCGGTGATCCTCGACGAAATTCACGCACGCACCCAACCCCTGTCAATCCAGGTGCGCTTTCAACCGGTCTCCCTCGAAAGTTATCAGCACTGGGTCGATCAGCAGGGTAAGCCCCGCCACATCGTTACGCTCCTGGCGCGGCAGATTAACGCCGCCCAGATCGCCGAACTGACCGACATTACCTTCAAACACGGCTTGAACATCGACAGTATCAATCGGTTGTCCGGTCGCATCCCGCTCGACGCGCTGGAAAATCATAGCAACGCCTGTGTGGAATTTTCTGTGCGCGGCACACCGGAAGACCTTACCGCGCTGCGTGCGGATTTTATGGATTTATCCGCGCGCCTTGATGTGGACATCGCTTTCCAGCGCGACACCGTGTACCGCCGCAACCGCCGCCTGGTGTGTTTCGATATGGACTCTACGCTGATTGAAGCGGAAGTGATTGATGAACTGGCGATTGCCGCCGGTGTGGGCGAGCAAGTGATTGCCATCACCGAAGCAGCGATGCGCGGCGAGCTGGATTTCAAACAAAGTTTTGCCCGGCGCCTGGCGTTATTAAAAGGTCTGGATGAATCCGTGCTTGAAGGCATTGCGGCCAACCTGCGTTTGACCGAAGGTGCGGAGAAACTGATTTCTTCCCTGAAAAAACTGGGTTACAAAACAGCGATTTTATCCGGCGGGTTCAATTATTTCGGACGCTATCTGCAACAACGTCTGGGCATTGATTATGTGTACGCCAATGAGTTGGATATTGTTGACGGCAAGGTAACCGGAGACGTTGTCGGCACCGTGGTAGACGGCCAGCGCAAAGCTGAGTTGCTTGCCATGCTCGCACAAAAGGAAGGTATTGCGCTGGAGCAGGTGATTGCCGTGGGCGATGGCGCGAATGATTTACCGATGTTGAGTGTGGCCGGTTTGGGGATTGCCTTTCGCGCCAAGCCACTGGTGAAAGCCTCGGCACAACATGCGATTTCTACGCTCGGGCTGGATGCGATTTTGTATTTGTTGGGCTTTCGGGATCGGGATAAGTTGTTGTGATGGG